>RFKJ01000181.1 GCA_003694325.1 Deltaproteobacteria bacterium | reverse complement strand
GCCCCGCCCAGCGCGCCGACCACCGAGCAGCCGCCGCAGAACGCCTTGTTCTGCATCGCCAGCAGCAGGTCGGGCCGCCCGGTCGCCCAGGCGACCCGGCCGGCGGTGACGTTCCAGGCCTCCTCCCAGTGGACGAAGCGCAGCGGGTCCGCCCACAACCGTCGGAGATCCAGCAACAGCCGCAGCAGGATCAGGGCGGCGACCCCGGCGACGGCGCGCCGGCGGTCCGGATCAGCGCGGGTAGGGGGACGAGGCCGTGACATCGATCGGGTCGGTCGTGTCCTCGTAGAAGTGGCAGGCCACGTAGTGGTCGTCGGCGATGCGGTGGGCGGCGGGGCGCTCGGCGGAGCACCGGGGACCGGCCAGCGGGCAGCGGGTGTGGAACCGGCATCCGGCTGGCGGGTTGATGGGGCTGGGGACGTCGCCGGGGAGGATCACCCGCTTGCGCCGCTTGTGGGGGTCCGTTCGCGGGGCCGCCGACAGCAGGGCCTGGGTGTAGGGGTGTCGGGGCCGGGCGTAGATGTCGGCCCGGCTGGCCCGCTCGACGATCTGGCCGAGGTACATCACGACCACGTGGTCGGCGATGTGCCGCACGACGCTGAGATCGTGGGTCACGAACAGGTAGCAGAGGTCGAACTCGTCCTTGAGGTCGAGCAGCAGGTTGATCACCTGGGCCTGCACCGACACGTCCAGCGCGCTCACCGCCTCGTCGCAGACGATGAAGTCCGGGTTGAGGGCGACGGCGCGGGCGATCCCGATGCGCTGCCGCTGGCCCCCGGAGAACTCGTGGGGGTAGCGGCTGGTGTAGCGGGGCTGGAGGCCGACCCGCTCCAGCAGTTCCTTGGCGCGGTCCTCCGCCTCGGCGGCGGTCTGGACGATCCCGTGCAGCAGCAGCCCGCCCCCGATGATCTGGCCGATGGTCTGGCGGGGGTTGAGGCTGCTGTAGGGGTCCTGGAAGATGATCTGCATCTTCTGGCGCCAGTTGCGGAGCGCGTCGCGATCGAGGTCGGGGACGTTCCTGCCCGACACCCACACCTCCCCCGAGTCGGGCTCGATGAGCCGCAGCATGGCCCGCCCGGCGGTGGTCTTGCCGCAGCCGGACTCGCCGACCATGGCGACGGTCTCGCCGCCCTGGATGTCGAAGCTGATGCCGTCCACGGCCTTGACGCTGCCGACCTGTCGGCGGAACAGGCCCTTGTAGACCGGGAAGTGCTTGACCAGGTCCTTGACCTGGACCACGGGCGGGCGGGGCTCGGCGGTCATTGCCATCCTCCCTCGGTCCGTTCCGCGGTGAGCGCCCGGGCGTCCTCGCGGGACAGGGGGTGGTGGCACCACACCCGGTGGCCATCGCCGAGGTCGTGGACCGGTGGCAGCTCCGCGCAGGCCTCGCTGGCATGGGGGCAGCGGGTCCGGAACCGGCAGCCGGTGGGGAAGTCCTGGGGAGAGGGGACCATCCCCTCGATGGTGTACAACCGGCTGCCCGGCGGTGCCCGGTCGGGCAGCGACCGGAGCAGGCCGACGGTGTAGGGGTGGGCCGGGTGGTCGAACAGCGCCCCGGTGTCGGCGGTCTCGGCCACCTGGCCGGCGTAGAGCACCACCACCCGGTCACAGGTCTCGGCCACCACCCCGAGGTCGTGGGTGATGAGCATGATCCCCATGCCCTCGCTCTGCTGCAGGTCCTGGAGCAGCTCCAGGATCTGGGCCTGGATGGTGACGTCCAGCGCGGTGGTCGGCTCGTCGGCGATGAGCAGCTTGGGCTTGCAGGACAGGGCCATGGCAATCATGACGCGCTGCTTCATGCCGCCCGACATCTGGTGGGGGTACTCGTCGATCCGGGTCTCGGCCGCCGGGATCCCGACCCGCTTCAGCATGTCCAGGGCGATGGCCCGGGCCTCGTCCTCGTCCACCGACTGGTGGAGGAGGATGGCCTCCATGGTCTGGTCGCCCACCGTGTAGACCGGGTTCAGGGAGGTCATCGGCTCCTGGAAGATGACCGAGATGTCGTTGCCGCGAACCTTGCGCAGCTCCTTGATGGGCAGGGTCACCAGGTCCCGCCCCTCGAACAGGATCTGCCCGCCGACGATCCGGCCGGGGGGCTGGGGGATGAGCCGCAGGATGCTCATCGCCGTCACCGACTTGCCGCACCCGGACTCGCCGACCACCCCCAGCGTCTCGCCGCGGTCGATCTCGAAGCTCACGCCGTCGACGGATCGCAGGACACCGTCGTCGGTGTAGAACCAGGTCTTCAGATCCTTGACTTCGAGCAGGGCCATCGGGGCTTCACTTCCGGAGCTTGGGGTCGAGGGCGTCGCGGAAGCCCTCGCCCACGAGGTTGAGCAGGCTGACGGTCACGAAGATGGCGAAGCCGGGGGCCAGGATGAGCACCCAGTCGCTGGTCGTGCGCCCGGTGTTGAGGATCTGTCCCCAGCTCGGCACGGTGATGTCGCCGAGCCCCAGGAAGCTCATGGTGGACTCGATGAGGATCGCCCGGGCCACGCCGAAGGTGGCGGCGACCAGCACCGGGGCGATGGCGTTGGGCAGGATCTCCTTGAAGATGATGGTCCGCTCGCGGTAGCCGACGGCCCGCGCCGCCGACACGAAGTCGAGGTTCCGCAGGCGCAGGAACTCGGCGCGGATGAGGCGCGCCGGGCTCGTCCAGGCCACGGCGGCGATGATCACCATGATGTGGAAGATGCTGCGGTTTTCGATGAACGCGGCGACGGTCAGGATCAGGAACAGGGAGGGCACGCAGATCACCACCTCGATGATCCGCTGGATCAGGGCGTCGACCCGCCCCCCGTAGTACCCGGCGATGCTGCCGATGATGGTGCCCAGGGTGATGTACAGCGCGACCGCGAACACGCCGATGGTCAGCGAGATCCGGGTGCCGAACAGGAGCCGGGTGAGCACGTCCCGGCCGGCGTTGTCGGTGCCGAGCAGGTGGGCGCGGCTGATGGGCTGGCCGATCTGGTCGATGTCGCCGTCGCGGAAGGAGTAGGGCAGGGGGGGGTAGACGGCCCGCACCTCGGTCCCCGCGGCTTCGAGCTGCGCCTGGATGCGGGGGAAGACCTCCTTCTGCTTCTGGACGGGGAAGGCCTGGACGGCGGCGAAGCAGAGCAGGAACGCGCCGATTCCGGCGACGAGCGCCCGGGAGCGGGCGGCCCGGCGGGGGCGGCGCAGGCGGTTTCGCGTGCGGACGAACACCACGGCGACCGGAATGGCGATGATGGTGCCGAAGACCAGGAGGGTGTTGAAGAACAGGTCGACCTGGTTTTCGAAGAAGGTCCGGTCGAACAGGGAGATGAACCAGGGGAACTGGACGGGCTCGCCGGCCGGCTGCCAGATGAACGGCTTGTTGCTGGCCAGCACCGGGGCGTAGACCGCCAGGAGGAACAGCCCGACGAGGCCGTAGAGGCAGGCCATCGCCAGGCGGCGCTTCCGGAACTGGCCCCAGACGATCTCGCCGTAGGAGGGGTCCTCCTGGCGAGCGTCCGCCGCCACGGGGGCGTCCACCGCGGACTCGAGGTCCGCCACCGGGCTCTCGGTCTGACTAGTCAAAGCTGATCCGCGGGTCGACGAGGGCGTAGGACAGGTCGGAGAGGAGGATGCCGATCAGCGCCAGGAAGGAGCTGGCGAGCAGCACGGCCATGACGGCGTTGTAGTCCCGGAGCTGGATGGCGTTGTAGATGTACTGCCCCATGCCGGGGATGTTGAACACCACCTCGATGACGACCGAGCCGGCGACCACCGTGGGGAGCAGGCCCCCCAGCAGTGTGAGGATCGGGATCATGCCGTTGCGGACGGCGTGCTTGAGGATGACCGCCGGTTCGGAGAGCCCCTTGGCCCGCGCCGTGCGGATGTAGTCGCTGCGGATGACGTCGATGACGCCGGTGCGGGCGTAGCGGGACAGCGCGGCCAGCGACACGCTGGTGTAGGTCGTGATGGGCAGGACGAGGTGCCAGACGATGTCCTTGAAGGTCTGCCAGGTGGTCCAGGGGTCGCTGTGCATCGTCTGGAAGTCGCCGGTCGGGAAGATGGCGAAGGGGTCCCCCTCGCTGAACAGCTTCAGCAGCACCGTGCCCGTGAAGAAGGTGGGCAGGCTGAACATGATGAACAGGATCACCGTCACGATGGCGTCGAGCCGGGTGCCCTGGCGGACCGCCGACAGGATCCCGATGGGGATGGCGATGGTGTAGGCCAGCAGCACGGCGATGGTGGTCAGCGACAGCGAGTAGCGGATCTTGCCCAGCAGGGTCGGCAGCACCGGGCGGCGGTCCACCGTCGACAGGCCGAAGTCCAGGTACAGCAGGTTCCCCCAGTACTTCGCGAACCGGGTGTCCAGCAGCAGGATCGACAGCTTCTCCCGCCCGGTGAAGGTGTAGCGCTCCTGCTTGTCGGGGGTGTACCAGTCCTTCCAGGCCTGGACCATGGCGGCGATCTCCTCGGGGGAGGCGTCGGCGTCCAGGCGCATCTGCTTGACGGCGAGGTTCTCCGCGCCGATCCGCTGGTTCTCCTCCCGGGCCCGCTGGCGCCGTTCCTCGCTGCCCCGGCGGTCGTTGCGGAACGGTTGCTGGGCCGAGACGGAGAGCTGGTTGACAACCAGCCGCTGGAAGGCGGGGTCGGGGTCGTCGAGCAGCTCGACCAGGTGGCGGACCAGGTACTCGCGGTAGTCGTCGAGGGCTTCCTGGGCCTTGATGCGGTCCCGGGCCAGGGCGGTGCCGTCGAGGTTGTAGGCCACCTCGATGAGTCGCCGGACCTCGTCCCGGGTCAAGGAGAACCGGGTGTTGATGAGGATCGGCTTGTCCAGGTTGAACTGTTCCTTGAAGATCCGGTAGCTCTCCTTCTGTTCCTGGTTCTGCTGCTCACCCTGGCCGGCCCCGCCCGTCGCCCCGGGACGGCCGGGAGCGATGTTGAGCACGACGAAGATGAGCAGCGAGATCAGGAAGAAGGTCGGGATGACCAGGAGCAGCCGCTTGATGGTGTACTGGAGCATGGGCGCGCGTGTTCCGGGCGGTCGGGGAGGAGGAGGAGCCCGTCAGTAGGAGGGTTCCGACGCGAAGGAGAAGCGTCGCAGGTCCCGGTAGGGGTACACCTTCTGGAATTCCGGCGGGTTCATGTGGTCCCAGTACAGGACCGGCCGGCGGCGCTGGTAGATGAAGGTGTAGGGCTGCTCCTCGTGCACCAGCCGGTGGAACTGGTGGCACAGCTCGATGCGCTTGTCCTCGTCGAGCGTCTTGCGCAGGGTCTCGGCGATGCGGTCGGCTTCGGGGTTGCGGAACCCGATGCGGTTGCTGCTCTGGGGACGGTCGGCCTCCTTGCTGTGCCAGAGCTGCATCAGGTCGGTGTCCCAGCCGAGCACCCAGGCGCCGGTGTAGACGTCGAACTCCCGCTCGTCCATCTTCTTGAGCATGGTCGACCACTCGACCGCCGAGGGGGTCATCTGGACGCCGATCGACAGGAGGTCCTCCCGGTAGACATCCGCCAGGGTGTTGTACTCGTTGGACCCGCCGTAGATGAGCATGGTGAACTTGAAGTCCACCTTCTCGCCGTCGATGACCTTGTCGCGGATGCCGTCGCCGTCGGTGTCGGTCCAGCCGGCCTCCTCCAGCTTCTGCCGGGCCTTCTCCAGGTCGAAGGGCCAGGGCTCGATGGTCTTGTCGTAGCAGGGCTGCTGCTGGGCGAAGGGGCCGGTGGTCACCACGCCCAGGCCGTGGAAGACGTTCTTGACCAGGCCCTCGCGGTTGAGCGCCATGGTCATGGCCTGGCGGACCCGCTTGTCGCTGAACAGGGGCTTGTCCTCGTTCCACCCGAGGTAGAAGTAGCCCAGCGTGTCATGTTCTGCGTACTTGATGTGCTCGTTGCCGAGGAACACGGTCCCGCCCCGATCGCGGACCGACTTGACCTCGGTCTTGTACTGTTCGGGCTGGATCTGGGTCATGTCGATCTCGCCGGCCTTCAGCTTGCGCACCCAGGCCTGCTGGTCGCGGACGACCGGCATGACGATGCGCGAGAAGGTCGGGCCGTTGCCCGGGGTGTTGTTCCAGTAGTGGTCGTTGGCCACCAGCTCCAGCTTGACCCCCGGCTCCCAGGTGTCGAACACGTAGGGCCCGGTCCCGATGGCCTTCTGGTTGTACCAGTGCTCGTTGAACTTCAGGCCCCAGGTGGCCTCGTCGAACCGGTTCCCCTGCTCGTCGTACATGTACAGCCAGCGGGGCATCGGCCACAGCTCCAGGATGGAGCCGCGGTTGGTGTAGAGGACCTCGTTGAAGGTGACCTCCAACGTGTAGCGGTCGAGCTGGCGGTAGCTCTCCAGCGGCTCGAAGTAGGTGCGGAGGGCGCTGACCCGACCGCTGGTCTGGGTGTTCTTGATGATGTCGAGGGCGAAGATCACGTCGTCGGCGGTCAGCTCGTGGCGGCCCTCGGGCCCCTCCCCCTTGAGCCAGTCGTACCGGCCGCTGTCCCAGTCGACGGCGGGCAGGTGCCACCAGACCCCCTCCCGCAGCTTGATCCGGAAGGTCAGGTTGTCGTCGGTCTTCACCCACTCGGCGAGGACCGGGTTGAACACCGACGGGTCGTCGAAGTCTCGCTCGGCGAGCTGGTCGTTGACGTAGAGGGTGTACTCGCTGACGTCGGCGCCGTTGGCCACGTAGGGGTTCAGCCCCCGGGGATCCTGGGCGATCTTGTAGTGGAAGACCTGCCCCGGTTCGATGTGGTCGGCCTTGGCCCGGGGGCGGGTCGGGCACTTCAGGATGCTGCCGGGGACATCCTTGCAGCCCGTGTTCGTCGCCGCGGCGGTGGTGGAGCCGGCATCCCCCGCCCCGGGGGCGGCGGCGACCCGCAGCCCGCCCTGCACCAGCCGGTCCAGCCTCTTCTGGTTGTCGATGGCCAGCTTCTCGAGGTTGTTGAGCTGCACGCTGTTGAAGAGCTGCAGCACCAGGAGAAGGCCGACGCCGCCGACGACGAAGCCCGACTGGATCATCCTGCTCATGGGGAGGTCTCCGGG
>RFKJ01000180.1 GCA_003694325.1 Deltaproteobacteria bacterium | reverse complement strand
CATCCGAACCGGGCCCGGGCCCGGCTGCCGGAGGGGGGATGCCGGGCTCCGGGTGGCGGGGTGGGCAACGGTTGGCGCTCGGGGGATTGGCGGGGGTACGGGGCTCCGCCATGCTATACCGGGCAAAACATCGCCGTCCTGGCCTGGGACCCGGAGAATCACCGATGAACGTCCGCCGCTTCGTGTTTTCGGGGCTCGGCTGCCTGCTCTGGACCCTCTCTTCCACCGGTTGCGGCGGTTCGCCGTCCGCATCCACCGCCGAGGGGCCGGCCGCCGCGCCCGCCGCAACGCTCGAGCCGGCGGCCGGAACGGCCGAGGAAGATGCGAAACCGGCCACGCCGGAGCCGGCGGCCGACTCGGTCGAGCCGGCGCCCCCGGCGGCCGAAGACGCGGCGGCTGCGGGGCCCCCGCCGGAGGGGGCCGAGGAGGGCGAGTTCCACGAGGTGCAGCCGCCCGATGATGCCGCGGAGGCGCTGGACCTGCCGTCGTTCAGCCAGCTCATCGGCGATGGCCCCACCGTGACGATCACGGTCGACGTCGAGGGGGCGTCGGCGGGTGAGCTGGCGTTCCAGACCATCGACGACGACGGGTTCGCCCACATGATCCACGTCCAGCGCTTGGAGGGGGGGACCGCGACCATCGTCGCCCCGGCCGAATTCGACGAGCCCGTCTACGTCAGCCTGGCCATGCCCGAAGCCGAGTTCAGTCCCGATCCCCATGCAGTCGGCTCCGCGGCGGGCTGACCGGAGCGGAAGGGGGCCGGGATGCAGGTGGCGGGCGCGGTGGAACCCATCCGCCTGCAGGGGACCGACGTGAAGGTGACCATCAAGAAGGGGGAGCGCCCGCCCTGGCTGGAGGCCCTGGCCAAGCAGGGAGTCCGCCCCGGTGGGGGTGAACGGGCCCAATGAAGGCGACGGGACCCACCGGGTGAACGACCTCCAGGAGAACGCCACCGGCCGCGCCCGCCTGGCCGGGGGGATGGCGGTGCTGGTCGTGCTCGTGGCGACGCTGTGGCCGCTCCGGGCGGCCCTGAGCACCGGCGCGGTACCCGGCGCCGGTCCGGACGTCGTCAGCACCCTGTGGGGGAACTGGTGGTTCACCCGGGTGGGGGTGGTCGGGGCATTCGGCGGCTGGACGGACCTGGTCAACTACCCCGCCGGCGCCGTGGGAGCCCTGCTGTCCCCCAGCACCGCTCTCTGCTGGGCGCTGGCCCGTCCATTGCTGGGGGATGGGGGTGCGATGTCGGCAGCCGTTGTGCTGCAGGTGCTGGGGCTGGCCGGGGGAGCCGGCCTGCTCTGCCGCCGGATCGGCGGCTCGTGGGCGGCGGTGACGGTGGCGGCGCTCGTCGTGGTCGCGGCGCGGTTCCTGCCCTACGGTGCCGGCGAGGGATCGGTGGTGGCCATCGCCGCCCTGCCGTTGCCCCTGGGGTTGTGGGCGCTGGTGGGACGGGTCCGCGAGCAGGCGTCGACCCGGGGGATCGGCCTGGGGGAGGCGGTGCTGCTGGCGGCATGCATGCCGGCGCTGGCCCTGGAGAATCCCTACCTCGCGCCGATCCTTCCGGCGGCGGTGGGAATCGCCTGGGCCCGGTCGTGGCGACCGGGCGGCTCGCGGCGGGTCCGGCTGCAACTGGGGATGGCCCTGCTGGTCGGGGGGATCGGGGTCCTGCTCGTGTCGGAGCTGTTCGGGGCCGCGGCGGCCTCCGACTACCCGGTGGAGCGGGCCGGGGAAGCGGTGCGCCTGCTGGGGATGGACCTGCCGGTGGTGGACATGCCGTGGGCGCGGGCGGCGCCGCGGGACCTGTTCTGGCCCGGGCCGATCGAGTGGACCATCGACGTCAACTCGGCCCGGGACAACCCCGGGGGTGGCCGATACCTCGGCCTTGCCGCGCTGCTGCTCGCCGTGACAGGGGTTCTGGCCCGGCCGCGGCAGTCGGCTCCCTGGGCCGTCCTGGGACTCAGCGGGATCCTCTTGGGGCTGGGTTCGATGGTCGGCCGGGTGGGGGGGCCGTTCCTCTACCTGAACGCCGTGCTGTTCATGGTGGCGCGGCCGCTCACCCAGCCGACCCGCTTCCTGGTCGTCGGGCTCATCGGCCTGGCGATCTGCGCGGGGCTGGCGGTCGACGCCATCAAGCAGCGGTACGGCAGGCGGGCGGCGCTGGTGCCCCTGGCGGCGGTGCTCATCGACGGCTTCGTCGCCGGGGGCCCGTCGCTGCGCCTGCCCGTGCTGGAGCTTCCCCGCCTGTCCTGCGCGGCGGACCTGCCCGACGGCGCGGTCCTGACGTGGCCCACCGACGCGTTGGGGGGGTGGCCGGCGGCGGCCCAGCTCCTTCAGATGGCCCACGGCCACCCCGCCGCCCACCGCGGGATCGCCTCGTGGCGGCTGAAGGAGCCCCATGCGTCCGAGACGCTGCGCCGGCTGGGCTACGACCGCCACACCGCGAGCGGCATCGACGCAGCGGGCCTGGTGGCGGTCGGCTACCGGGCGGTCCTGGTGGAGGAGGAGACCCCGGCCGACGAGCGGGAGTGGCTGCGGGACACCCTCGGAGAACCGGTCGCCTCCTGTGATGGCATCGTCGTCCACGACCTCGGGCTGGCGACGGGTCGGCGGTCGCCGGCTCCGAGAGCCGGGTTCGATCCGGCGAGGGCCGCCGGTCGGCTCGAGGCGGAGCCGACCGCCGGAGGGACCGGCCGGTGAGCCCGGGCCGGTGGCGCGAGCGGGCGGGGCTCCTCCTCGGCCTCGCCCTGCTCAGCATCGCGGCCTGGCGCGGGTTCGCGGTGTTGGAGGAAGCGGCGAGCTGGTCGCCGGAATCGGCGGCCGATGCCCTGCCTCTCTACCTGACGACCCAGGTGGTCGCGAGCGGTGGGGACCCGACCGACCCGGGGGCGCTGGCGGCCGCCTACCGGCAGCACGGGGTCCAGACCCACGCGCTGTTGTTCTCGACCCTCTACCCGGCCTCCCTCCCATCCCTCCTCCAGCCGATCGCCGACCGGCCCTGGCCGGCCTTCCTGCAGGCCGTTCGCCGGCTGTCGCTGTGGACCTGGTTCCTCGGACTGGCGTTCGCCGGGGCGGGGAGCGCCGGCCCGCGCCGCCGGGTGCTGGGTGCCGGGGTGGGCGCCGTCGTCGCGATGTTCGGCCAGCCGCTG
>RFKJ01000179.1 GCA_003694325.1 Deltaproteobacteria bacterium | reverse complement strand
TCCCCGCGCTACGCTGTGGCCCACAGTTCGGAGGCCCCGTGATCCGCGATCGATTGAAGAAGGCCGCGCGTCGTGCCGCCATCAAGCTGCTGCACATGGAATTCGACGTCGAAGACCGGGACCCGGCCGCCACGACGCGGGGGACGGCCGGCGAAGTGGACATGAGCGTGATCCCCAAGATCGTCGACGGCGCCGGTGACACCCCCGGCCCCAACCACAAGGCCGACATCGGGCGGACCTGGGTCGCTGCCCAGCTCGTGGCCGGCGTGGCCCCGGTGTTCGTCGACATCCGGCCCCCGGCCGAGGTCGTCGCCGGCGCGCTCCCCGGCGCCATCTTCGCGCCCGGCACCAGCATCCTCGACCACCCCGAGCTGCTGCCGGCCCACGATGTCCGGGTCACGGTCTACGACCAGACCGGGGAGCAGGGCAGCGCCGAGGTCGCCGCCGCCCTCCGCGCGGCCGGCTGGACCCTCGCCCGCCGGCTCCAGGGGGGCTACGCCGAGTGGCTGGAGCACGGCGAACCCGTCGAGACCCCCACGCCCGATCCGGCCAGCGGCCGGGCCCCGGGCAGCCCGGTGGAGCTGGCCGACGGGCGCCGGGGGCACGTCATCCGGACGGTCCCCGACGGGGTCGTGGTCTGGGTCTCGGGCGCCCCCCCCTCGGAGATCGGGCCCCTGGACGCCGATGCGCTGGTGGGCTGACCGCCGCGCCGGGCTGGCGCTGCTGCTGCTGGCCCTGGGCTGGACCCCGCCGGCGTGGCCGGCCGGCACGGTACTCGACCGTGCACCGTCCATCGCCCCGGGTCGGGTGCCCGACACCGCCGCCGACCCCCTCGAGCTGGCCCGCCAGCGGTGGCGCGAGGGGGATGCTCCGGGGACGGTCACCGCGCTGACCCCCTGGCTGGAGTCCCGGCGGGGGCCGTGGGGCCGCCGCCGCACCGCCGGCATGCTGCTGCTGGGCGTGGCCCACATGCAGCTCGGCCACGACAACCTCGCCAGCACCTGGTTCTACCGGGTGCGCCGCACCGAGGACCCGTTGGCGCCGTGGGGGGCGTGGTACGAAGCCCTGGTCGATCACCGCCGCGGCCGCCACCAGGTCGCGATCCAGGAGTGCACCGCCTACCGGGAGCGGTTCCCCGACGGTCCGCACGCCGACGAGTGCCTCGTCCTGATCGGGGAAGCGCAGGCCGCGCTGGGGCGCTCCCGGGCCGCGGTGGCCTCCCTGTCGGCGTGGCTGGAGCTGCATCCCGACTCGCCGCGGGCCGAGGAGATCGAGCTGGCCAAGGCCCGCGCCGTCGCTGCCAGCGACCCCGAACGGGGCATCGCCCTGCTCCAGCGGCTGGTCCTCCAGCACACCTTCCCGAGCACCGAGATCGGCGCCCGCGAGGCGCTCGACGAGCTGGCCGCCCAGGGCTACGACACCACCCTTCCCGACGATGTGACCAGCCGGATGCTCCGCGCCGAGTCGCTGCGGCGATCCGGGCGCCTCGGCGAGGCCTGGGAGCTGTTCTCCGTCCTGGCCGAGGAGGCCGAGCGGACGGGCCCCGACGGCCAGCCCATCGACCCGGCGCTGCGTGCCTGGGTCGACGACAACGAGGACCGCTTCGCCTGGGGGACCCGGCGGTTCGACGTGTTCGCCGCCAACCTCCGCCCCACCTACGAGGCCGCCCCCGACCGGCGGCTGGGGTGGCGGATCTTCCGCGCCTACGCCCGCGGGGGGATGTGGGACGAGGCCGCGGACTGGGGCGCGGCCATGCTCGACACCTGGGGTGGGCGCAGCCAGCGCCAGCAGGTCGCCTGGGCCTTCCTGCACGCCGGCCGGTTCGCCGAGGCCCGGGACCGGTTCCAGGAACTGGGCCGCAGCGGCGGGCGCACCGGATCCGAAGCGCGGTTCTACGCCGCCTTCGCCGCGCTGCGCGACGGCCGGCTCGAGGTGGCCATCGACGAGCTGGGCGCAATCGCCGACGAGGGCGGGGAGCGGGCGGCCGCGGCGGCCTGGTGGGGCGCGCGGGGGCTGGCCGCCCGCGGGGACTGGAAGGCGGCGCGGCAGTGGGAGCGCCGCGCCTGGGAGCTGGACGAGACCGGCTGGTACCGCCTGTTGAGCGACGAGCTGGCGTGGCGGGCCGCCGGCTCCCCGCCCCCCCCGGTGCCGCCGGAGGCGACCACGGCCACCGATGCCTGGCTGGTCCGGGACGGACGGTGGCACGGACATCACCCCGCCTCGCCGGTCGCCGCGACGGCCGCCCCCGGCCCCGCCTCCGGCGCCGAGGCCCACGGCTGGGTGGCCGGCGGCCCTCGCCAGCCCTCCCGGCTCCTCGCCCCGGCGACCACCGCCGAGGGGTGGCGCAGGCTGCGATGGGAGGGACGCTTGGTCGCCGGCACCGGCACCGACGCCGGGGACGGGGAGGCTCCGCCCACGGCGTCGTCCACCGCGCTCTCCCCAGCCCCCTCTGCCGTCATCGACCTGCCCCTGGGACACGAAGTCGTCGACGACCACGTCGATGCCTGCACCTGGTACGACCCCGCCGAAGCCGCCGACATCTTCCAGCGGCTCGAGCGGACCCACGGCGATCTCCTGCCGGGGCTCGCCGCCGCCTACGACCTGGCCCGGGCCGGGCAGGCGGTGGACGCCGGGCGGATCCTGCGCGCCGCCTGGGAACGGTGGGACGACGCCCGGGGGCGCTCCGATCCCGACAGCCTGCGCCTCCAGCAGATCCGCCTGGACGACTGGCGGCAGATGGCGATCTTCGCCCGCCAGCCCCACCTGACCTACCGGCTGTGCAGCGGCCTGCCGCGCTACGCCGACAACGACGCCGACGAGCTGGCCGCCTGGAAGCTGTCCTACCCCCTGGTCCACGCCCCCGAGCTGTGGGAGCAGGCGGCCCGCTACGACGTGGACCCCCTCCTGGTCATGGCCATCATGCGGCAGGAGAGCACCTACCAGCCGACGGTGGTCAGCCACGCCGGCGCCATCGGCCTCGTCCAGATCATGCCGGCCACCGGGGCCCGGGTGGCCGCGCTGCTCGGCGAGGGCCGGTACTCGCCCCGCGACCTCGAGGACCCGGCCACCAACCTGCGGTACGGGGTCTACTACCTGTCGCTGCTCATCCAGCGCTTCGGGGGGGCCTTCCCCCTGGCCGTCGCCAGCTACAACGGCGGTCCCCACAACGTCAGCCGCTGGCTCCGACCCTGGCTTGCCGAGGGCAGTCCGGTGGACCTCGCCTCGTTCGTCGAGCAGATCGAGTACCGGGAGAGTCGCGACTACGTCAAGCGGGTGACCGGCTTCTACGACACCTATGTCCGCCTGTACGGCCCCCGTGGCGCCCGGGTGCGGCTGCCGCTGGAGGTCGACCACGACGACCCCGACATCGTCGACTTCTGAACCACGGCCATCGCGGCGGAATCGCCGCCGCCGGTCTTCGGCCCGGCCCGGCGCTGGCGGACCCGCCTCGCCCGCGGTCAGTCGTCCTCGACCGGGGTCGCCATCTCCACCGGCAGGGCCGGGTCTTCCCCCCGATCGGCCGCCCGGGAGTGGTCGCCGAAGCCCAGGGCCTCCTTGAGCCGGGCCCACCACGTCGGCCCCTCCGGCTCGGGGTCCCCCTCCCCCAGCTCGACCACGTCATCCATCGAGGTGGCGATGACCGCCGCGGGGCCGAGATGGACCCGGCCGTCCAGGCGCAGCAGGCGATCCCCCTGGATGAGGATCGCGGTGATCCGCGACCCGTGGACGTCGAGCACGAAGTCCTGCACCGGGCCGAGGGATCGCCCGCGGCGGGTGATCGCCGGGGTGCCCCGGTAGGCACTGGCCCACGCCCGGCCGTCCACCGGGCGCCGGGCGGTCGGCCCCCACTCCACCGACTGCTCGGTGTCGAGGAAGGCGACGTCCCGGCCCAACAGGCTGAGGTGCGCCGCCGCCACTCCCCCCGATCGCCCGAACATCCCCCCCGACTTCAGCCTCCAGCCGTAGATCCGGTGGCTCTCCAGGTCGAACTGGAAGTCGTCGAGGCGCCCGACGTAGGCGCCCTCGGCGAGGCTGACCACCTGCATGTTCTGGCTGCGCTTCCAGGTCAGGACCGGCTCGGCGCGGGCGCCGGGGTTCGGCACCGGCCGCTGCTCGCCGACCGCGGATCCGGGCGGCACCAGGAACTCGCCCGTGGACAGCACGTCCTGGTCATCGGCCGGACCGGGCCGGGGCGCGTCCTCGGCCCGGTTGACGTCTGCGCTTCCTCGTTCCGCCATCGCCGCCTCTCCCTTCCGTCCATAGTCTGACCCGACGGTCCCCGCGACCGCCGCCCCGGTGTGTCACGATGCACCGGGGCGCGACGCACCATTGCACCCGCCGGGGGTGCCACGCGTACCCTGCGTGGGCAGGTTGTCCGACATGACTCCCGACCCCTCCCCGACCATCCGCGGCCTCGACCTGCGGCGCGTCGCGTCGCTGGCCCGCCCCGAGCTGCGGCGACTCGTGCTCGGCACCATCGCCCTGTCGATCAGCGCCGGCATGACGCTGTCCTATCCCTGGTTCGTCGAGCGGATCGTCGACGGCGTGCTGGCCGGCCAGGGCCGGGATGCGCTCGACGGCGTGATCCTGGTGCTGCTCGGCCTGTTCCTCGTCGGCAGCGTCATGGGCGCCCTGCGGGCCTGGTGGTTCACCGTGGCCGGCGAGCGGATCGTCACCGACCTGCGCCGCCGGCTGTACGCCGCGATCATGGCCCAGGAGATCGCCTTCTTCGACGAGCGCCGCACCGGCGAGCTGACCAACCGCCTGGCCAGCGACGCCACCGTCCTGCAGAACACGGTGACGGTCAACGTCAGCATGGCCCTCCGCTACGCCGTGATGTGCGTCGGCGCCGTCGTCATCCTCGTGGCGACGAGCTGGCAGCTCACCCTGGTGATGCTGGCCGTCGTGCCGGTGGTCGTCATCGCGGCCACCATCTACGGGCGCCTGCTGCGCCGGATCAGCCGGCGCTTCCAGGACGCCCTGGCCGCGGCGACCACCGTCGCCGAAGAGACCATCAGCGGGATCCGCACCGTGCGCAGCTTCGCCCGCGAGCAGGCCGAGGTCGCCCGCTACGGCGCCGCCGTGGAGAGGGCCTACGAGCTGGCCCGCCAGCGGGCCCGGGTCGCCGCCATCTTCCGCGGGACGGCGGGGTTCTTCAGCTATGCCGCCATCGCCGCGGTGCTGTGGACCGGCGGGCTGATGCTGTCCGAGGGGCGGATGACCATGGGGGAGCTGACCAGCTTCCTGCTCTACACGCTGACGGTGGCCGTGTCGCTCGGGGCCCTGTCGAGCCTCTGGGAGGACTTCGCCAAGGCCATCGGCGCCAGCCAGCGGGTCTTCGAGCTGCTGGACCGCACGCCGCGGATCCGCAGCGGCACCCGCCGCCTCGACCATCCCCGAGGCGAGATCGAGCTGCAGGACGTCCACTTCGCCTACCCCTCCCGCCCCGGACACCCGGTGCTCGACGGGATCTCCATGCACCTCCGCCCGGGCACCGTCACCGCGCTGGTGGGCCCCTCCGGGGCCGGCAAGTCCACGGTGGCCGCCCTGCTGTCCCGGTTCTACGACCCCCAGCAGGGGCGGATCCTGTTCGACGGCGTCGACCTCCGGGAGCTGGACCTGGACGCCCTGCGACGCCAGGTCGGGGTGGTCCGCCAGGAGCCGGTGCTGTTCGCCCTGAGCATCCGGGACAACATCCGCTACGGCCGGCCCGACGCCACCGATGCCGAGGTCGAGGCCGCCGCCCGCGCCGCCAACGCCCACGACTTCATCATGCAGTTCCCCGAGGGCTACGACACCCTGGTCGGCGAGCGAGGCGTGCGGCTGTCCGGGGGACAGAAGCAGCGGGTGGCCATCGCCCGTGCCCTGCTCCAGGATCCGCGGGTGCTCGTCCTCGACGAGGCGACCAGCGCCCTCGACGCCGAGAGCGAGCACCTCGTCCAGGAGGCGCTCGAGCGGCTCATGGAGGGCCGCACCACGGTCGTCATCGCCCACCGGCTCTCGACCGTGAAGGCCGCCGACCGGATCCTGGTGTTCGACGGCGGGCGGATCTGCGAGGCCGGGACCCACCAGGAGCTGCTGGCCCGCGGGGGGTTGTACCGCCAGCTCGTCGAGCGGCAGTTCGCCGCCTGAGCCGACCGCCGGCCCGCACCAGGTCGCGTCCTCCCCTCGGGGGGGGCCGTTCCCCGCACCGCGGCCGGCGCCCGGCCGCCGATCAACCCAGGGGGCCCGACAGCCGGTGCGAGCAGAACACGTCGAACCGCTGGACGGCCCCGGCGTCGCCCATGGCCGCTGCCTCGCCGAGCAGCAAGGCCTCGAAGCACAGGCCGGTCGTCATCCCCACCCGCCGGGCG
>RFKJ01000178.1 GCA_003694325.1 Deltaproteobacteria bacterium | reverse complement strand
GGATCCAGGTGTAGGCGTCCACCACTTCGGTCCCCAGGTTCAGCAGCGCGTAGTCGACGTCCAGGTCCGCCCCCATGACCACCTCCAAGGGCGCGTCGGGAGCAGGCGTGCTGCTGTCGGTGGGGCAGTCGTCGGCGTCGAGTCCCTCCTCGACGGCGCGAGCGCTCAGATCATGGATGGTCGGGAGCGGCCGGCTCTGCCCCCAATCGCAGGGGCGCGGATACGCCTCATAGGAATCCGCATGCACGTCGTAAACCTGCACGGCGATGTCCGCACCAGCGCTGCTGGAGTCGGGATACAGCGCACGCAGACCCTCGCGATCATCTTCGCCGACCAGCCAGAAGTCGTTGTCCAGGAACTGGCCGTCGCCGACGAGCGAGCCACCGAATCCGAACCGGTTCATCGTTGCGGCAATGGGTCCGGTGCTGCCGTTGTGGTAGGAGTGGTCCAGCCCGACGGCGTGCCCCACTTCGTGGAGGACCGTGCCACGCAGCGGCGCCATGCCCGCATCCAGGTTGTCGTCATGAAAGTCGTAGTACTTGAGGTCCGGGTCCCAGGAGTAGAAGCAGGCGTTGACATAGATGTCCGCCTCGACGATGTCGGCCTTGGGGGTGTCCGAACCGTCGCAGCCAAGGGTACCACGGTAGTCCGTGCCCCCAGGAACACCAGTCACGGAACAGTCGTACAGGTACGCCGCCGCGACGATGTTGATGCCGTCCCTGGCACTGGAGGTCGTCACCGACGTCAGGCCGTGGGACACCCCCAGCGCCGAACCGGGGATGGCGGTCTCGTCCCAGAGGTCGATGGTCTCCTCCACCGCGGGCCGCAGTGAACCCGCCGAGGGGAAGGACACCGTGGACACGCTGAGGTCCACGGCGGCACCAGGCCAACGCGCCGGGTCGGAGCCGCAGTCGTAGAGCATGTAGGCGTGTGCGGGCTGAACCACCAGCAGCATGATGAGGGCGTTCACTGGTCCACCTCCACCAGCACCACCGGCGCGTTGCAGGTCGACGAACCGGGGTTGATGGAAGGCACCGCCACGGTGCTGGCCGGCAGCGTGTCGAGGACGTCCTGGAGACGATCGCGGTACTGCTGCCAGGTCGCGAGCGGCCGGGTGCCGGCGTAGAAGGCCTGGAAGTCGATGGTCCAGTCTACAGTCACCCCTTCTTCGGTCGTCTGCCCCGACAGGGACCGCCGGAAGCTCTCATTGCCGCTGGTGGAGTTGGGCACGAAGGTGGTGCGCGGTTCGCTGGGCAGGGCCGATGCCCGCAGCGTGATGGTGCCGGACCAGCCCGACGTGTCCAGGGTGCCGTCGAGGGACACCTCCACGGCACCGACGTGGTCCGCGTTGCACCGGCCGACGAGGTGGATGCTGCCCCCATCGGCGGTTCCCGACAGGTGCGCATTGCAGGTCGAGGTGGTCGCGGTGGCGACATCCGTGCCGTGGATCACGACCACGGCCGCCCAGTCGCCGGTGGCGACACCGGTCCCGTCCCATTCGGCCGCGGCGTCGAGTGCATCCAGCGCCGCACCGGCGGCCTGGACGTCGACCGCCGGTTCCCACCAGTAGTATGCGTGTGCCCCGTCCACCGGCGCCGCCTGCGGGAAGATGGGCCGATCCGTGTAGACGAAGGGCGAACCGGCCCCATCGACCACGTAGTGCTTGCCGGCCCCCGGGATGATGCGCACCAGCGACAGGTCCGCGAAGGCCAGCGGCCAGCGCAGGGGCTCGCCGGCATCCGAGCGGGTCAGGAAGACGAGCACGTCGTCCCCGGCCTCCAGACGCGGGTAGCCCACCGAGGTCGCGAAGGTGGCGTCGGGGAACTCGCCCACCGGCAACCGGAAGGTGAAGCTGCCGTCAGTGGTGAGCTGCGGCGCGCCCCGCAGCACCTCGTCCACGTCCAGGGTGACGAAGGTGAAGGCGTCCGCTTCGTCGTCCGACAGACACTGCTCGGTGGCCGTGACGGCGCCGCGCAGGGCGATGGTCGATGCCCCCGCCATGTCGGTGTAGTTGAAGGAGGCCCAGCTACTGGCCTGTGCCGGCAGCGACAGCCCGAAGGCGCTGAAGGTCAGCCAGACAGCGCTGGCACGAGACTTGCGAGGGGGGTAACAAGCGATGAATGCACGTCATGCTCCTGTCCTCGGCAACCCGGGCAACTGAAGAGGGGTAAGACGAAGGCCGTTATGCACCCGGCGGCCCATGGCCCACCCTACGCCACGGCGGCTGCGGCGCGCAAGCGCGCGCCGCGCCAACACCCCATCGGCGCCGACGACGCCCCTGCCGTCGGGGCGCTCTGAGGCGGGTGTCTCGCGCGGCAGCGGACCCGGCCTGCCGGCCACCTGTCAGGGGCCCGTCAACGCCGCCGCAGCGGCCCTCGGCGCCGGGATCACCGTGTTATCGTCCGCCGGCCTTGGTGTGGCCGAGAGGCCTACGGGCGCCGTAAGGTGCGCCGAACACGCCCGTTTTCGGGCACCATCGACACCCCAGAACCCGCCGCTCCCTTCTCGCCGCTCCTCCTCAAGACGCTGCCTCGGAGTTCCCTCGATGCGCGCCCCCTTCCCCCTGCTGCTGAGCCTGCTGGCCACAGCGCTGACCTTCGCCCCGGCCACGGCCCGCGCCGGCGCGGAACCCGCCGAGCAGGCGCTCGAAGAGACCATGCACGGGCGCAAGCCCTACAACGTGGTGCAGAACCGCTTCTTCCTCAAGGAGCAGCGGTTCGAGCTGTCGCCGATGCTCGGCTACGTGCCCAACAACCCCTTCGTCCGCCGGTACATCGTCGGGGTCATGGGGGCCTACCACCTCTCCGAGACCTTCGCGATCGAGGGCGCGGCGATGCTGTCGCCGGACCTCGGCACCAGCGACGTCAAGGACCTGACCCGCACGCTGCTGCTCATCGCCCGCGAGGGCTCCGGCCAGACGCAGTTTCAGCAGCCGCTCAACAAGATGACCCTGGGCGCCACCTTCGCCGCCCGCTGGGCGCCGGTCTACGGCAAGATCAACCTCATCGGCGAGGGCGTGCTGAACTTCGACTTCTACGGCACCGCCGGGCTCGGCATCCTGACCCTCAACGAGTACTACGCCGTCTACAACACCTCCTACGACGGCACCCAGCCGCGCAGCAAGGGCAACGACGTGGTCGACCTGGGTGAAGCCACGCCGGTGCCGGTGGTGCCGGTGAACCTCGGCATCGGGATGGACTTCTTCCTGACGGGCAGCCTGGCGCTCAAGCTCGACGCCCGGAACTACCTCTACATCGACAAGAAGCCGCAGTACTGCCAGACCGGCGACCCCGGCTGCGAGCCCGAGACCCAGTCCCGGCTCTACAACGCCTTCCTCGCCACGGTCGGGGTCAGCGTCTACTTCCCGCGCATGAAGCCGCGCCTGTTCGACTACTGAGTCGGTCTCCCCCCGGTCACATCGGAAAGAACGCATGGCAATGCTCCCCCTCCTGGCAACGCTGCTGACCGCCGCCGGTCCGGCCCTGGCGGACGGCCCCGTCGAATCCGCCATCCTCTCCGCATCCGCCGCCGTGCTGCCGCCGGGCGACGCCCTCGCCGACGACGACAGCAGCGACGAGAGCGACGACGACATTCTGGACTCCATCCTCTCCGGCGAGAAGCGCGAGGAGTCGGCCGAACAGGAGCGCCGGGCCCTGGAGCGCGGCGAGATCGGCGACAACGTCGGGGCGCGGCAGGAGGACGCGATCAACCTCGAAGAGGAGGAAGCCCAGAAGCGCCTCATCAAGACGGTGCAGCGCAAGAACTTCCTCAAGCTGGGCCGGGTCGAGGTCTCCCCGCACCTGGCCTTCGTGGCCAACGACCCCTTCCTCAACCGGTACATCATCGGCACCGGGGTCAACTACAACCTCACCGAGATCTTCGCCCTGGAGCTGACCCTCGACTACGCACCCGACTTCGGGCGGGCCGACTGGAAGCCGCTCACCGAGCAGCTCGTCGAGAAGAACAGCGTCTCGCCGGACATCAGCAAGATGACGTTCAGCACCAACGTCAGCTTCCTGTACTCGCCCATCTACGGCAAGGTCGCGGTCGGCCAGAAGATCATCAACTTCGACATCTACGGGGCCTTCGGCGCCGGGGCGACGTTGACCAACGACGACCTCGACGCCCTGCAGACCGACGTGACCGACCAGCGCGCGGTGGCCACCCAGACCCAGACCCACCCCACCACCAACATCGGGGGCGGTGCCCGGATCGTGTTCACCCCGAACATCGCCGCCCGGATCGAGGGCCGGTCCCTGGTCTACATCGAGACCGTCAACTCCACGACCCTGGAGATGAAGAACATGTTCATCCTCCAGGGCGCCTTCTCCGTCTTCTTCCCCGCCATGCGGAACTGAGCGCCCGCCCGCGACGGCCCCTCCACGCCGCCGCTCCCTCTCGCGGCCCGCCCACCTGGAATCCAGATGAAGCACACCCTCATCCGCACCCTGGCCCCCGCCACCCTGCTGCTCGCCCTGGTCGGGCCGCGGCCGGCGCTGGCGCTGTCCTGCGACGACATCATGAGCATGGTCAAGGTCAACGTCCCGACCAACATCGTCGTCCAGACGATGAAGGACTCGGGCGAGACCTTCGACGACGCCGACATCGCCTGCCTTCGCAGCGCCGGCGCCCCCGACGCGGTGATCGCCCAGGCCGAGCGGCAGAAGGCCGAGGAGGAGCCCGTCCCCCTCCCCGCCGAGGACTCGGCCGGCGGGGTCCTGCCCGACAGCGGGTCCAGTTTCGACAGCGACGAGGACCTGCTGTCCGGGCGGGTGCCGGACCGGGCCGAGGACCGCGACCTCGACCTGTCCGAGGGCCCCAGCACCCGGGGGGCGCCGCGCAGCGTCGAGCAGGCGATCGACGAGTACAAGTCCAAGAAGTACCTGGCCAGTTCGCTGCGGCTGTTCGAGGCCCTGGACAGCGGCGACTACCCCGACGCGGCGGCCGACATCCACTACTACCTGGCGCGCAACCTCGAAGCGCTCGAGATGTTTCACACGGCCCAGTACCACTACCTGTGGGTCGTGAAGAAGGCCCGGGACAGCCAGTACTTCGACTACGCCCTCCCCCGGCTGGTCGCCATCGCCGAGTTCACCGGCGACGACACCGAGCTGGCCAACCTGGTCAAGCGCGAGTCCCTGTCCCCCGAGAGCTACCCCCGCCAGGCCAAGGACCACCTCTACTTCCTGCTGGGTGCCCAGCGCTACAAGGACAGCGACCTCCGCGGCGCCCGGGAAGCCTTCGCCCAGGTCGGCACCAACTCGCTCCTCGGGCTGAAGGCCAAGTACTTCGAGGGGGTGATCTACAACGAGCAGGGCAAGCTCCGCAGCGCCGTGCGCTCGTTCCGCGACGTCTACCGGGAGGAGGTCGACCCCCGCACCGAGCGAGAGGCGGAGGAGCTGGTGCGGATCAAGGACCTGGCCTTGCTCAACATCGCGCGGATCTACTACGGGATCGAGCGGTTCGACGACGCGGCGAAGTACTACGACCTGGTCAGCCGGGACAGCGAGTACTGGGGCGAGAGCATGTTCGAGGCGGCCTGGACCGCGTTCATGCTCAACGACCTGAACAAGGCCCTGGGCAACCTGCTGACCGTGCGCTCGCCCTTCTTCCGCGACGACGAGTTCCTGCCGGAGGCCACCATCCTGCGGGCGCTGACCTACTTCAACCTCTGCGAGTACGACGAGGTCGAGCGGATCCTGCTCAACTTCGAGGACGAGTACCGGCCCATGTATGAGGAGCTGCGGGACTTCGTGCAGGCCTACTCGAGCAAGGAGGGGCGCAAGATCGCCGATGAGGCCTGGGACACGTATTTCGGAAGGGAACACCGCGACACCGTGTTGCCGAAGTCCGTGTTCAAGAAGGCGCTCCGAAATCGCGATCTCGTCGGTGTCGTCCGGCACCTGGAGCTGATGGACCAGGAGCGGGCGCTCATCGACGAGCAGAAGACCCGCTGGCGGGACTCGATCGGCCCCTACCTCAAGCAGATCCTGGACCGCGACCAGCGGCGGCTGAAGCGCCGGGCCGGACTGATCCTGCTGTCGGAGTCGGCCCGCATGGCCAACCACCTCAACGACATGCTCACCCAGTCGGAGATCATCCGGTTCGAGGTCGTGGACGCCCAGCGCGTCGACTACCAGTACAAGGCGAGCAACGTCGAGCTGGCCGACTCCAGCGCGACCTTGAACCTGGACTTCGCCACCGCCGTCGACTTCATCTACTGGCCGTTCAACGGCGAGTACTGGAGCGACGAGCTGGGGTACTACCAGTACACGGAGCAGGGCTCCTGCCAGTGAACCTTCACACAGCCTGAACCGATGTCGCCCGGGGGCCCCCGACGGGACCCGCGGGCGGCTGTGTACCGGGGAGCCGTGCCTGCGCCTCCCCCCGCTGCGGCCCGCGGGCCGTACACCAGAGGATCGACATGAAGCGACTCCTGACCTCCTCCGTCCTGCTCGTGGCCATGGGCACCGCCTCCACGGCGCTGCTGCCGGCCGACGTCGGTCTGCAGGCGGCCCACGCACAGTCTCGGCGGGACAAGGAAGGCCGCAAGGTCATCGGGATCGACACCATCAACATCCAGCAGCAGATGTCCGAGGCCTACCGGGCCGCGGCCCGGGAGAAGCGCCACGAGGCCATGGCCTTCCTCGAGGACATCCTGGCCAACCGTCCCCCCCAGGGGGTGCAGAAGGCCGAGATGATGCTGCGCCTCGCCGACCTCTACTTCGAGGAGGGGCGCGACCTCTACCTCACCGAGATGGCGAAGTTCCAGGAAGCCTACGACAAGTGCTTCAACACCGAGGGGTGCAACCCGGAGTCGATGGAGCCGGACAACTCCGAGTCCCGCAAGTGGCAGGACAAGAGCATCAAGCTCTACCGGATCATCCTCCAGAACTACCCCCAGTACCAGCGCGCCGACGAGGCGACCTTCTACCTGGGCTCGGCCCTGGCCGACACCGGCCGGAGGGACGAGGCGGTCAAGGAGTTCAACAACCTCGTCCGGACCTACCCGGACAGTGAGTACGTCCCCGACGCCTATGTGCTCATCGGCGAGTACTACTTCGACAAGAACAACGCCTACAAGGCGCTCATCGCCTACCAGAAGGCCGCCCGGTACAAGGACAGCCCCAAGTACGCGTTCGCGATGTACAAGCTGGCGTGGTGCTACTACAACGTCGGCGAGTACGGCAAGGCCATCGACACGATGAAGGCGGTCGTCGCCTACTCCCTGGCCAACCAGGAAGGCGACAAGTCCAAGCTCACCCTGCAGGAGGAGGCGCTCAAGGACCTGGTCCGGTTCTTCGCCGACGCCGGCGACCTGCAGGAGGCCATCGACTACTTCAACAAGCTCGGCAAGCAGGACCTCATCGAGGCCATGCTCAAGCGCCTGGCGAACACCTACTTCGAGAACGGCGAGTTCGAGCAGGCGATCACGACCTACCGCCGGCTCATCGCCGAGAACCCCAACTCCAAGAAGGCGCCCGAGTACCAGAACGAGATCATCCTCGCCTACCAGAAGATGGACCGGAAGAAGGAGACGATGGCCGAGATCGACCGTCTCCTGAAGACCTACGGCAAGAACTCCGCCTGGCAGCGGCAGAACGCCAGCGATCCCGACGCCATCAAGGCCGCCAACGACTACATCGAGAAGAACCTCCGCACGGTGGCCATCAACTACCACGCCGAGGCCAAGAAGCTGGGTGCGGGGCGGGCGGCCCGGGAAGCCTACGAGCTGGCCTACCAGGCCTACCAGGTCTACCTGGAGAACTTCCCGGAGGAGAAGAACGCCTACGAGATGCGCTACGCCTTCGGCGAGCTGCTCTACAAGCTCAAGAAGTACGACGAAGCCTACGAGCAGTACATGAAGGTCGTGGAGATGGACCCCAAGGGGCAGCGGTCCGAGTTCTGCGCCGAGTCGGCGATCTTCGCCGCCGAGGAGATGGTCAAGCAGGAGGAGAAGGCCGGTCGCATCCAGAAGCCGGAGGGCAAGGCGACCGACCCGGTCCCCTTGTCGGAGTGGGAGCAGAAGCTTCTGGCCGCCTGCGACCAGTACACGAAGTACTTCAAGGACAACAAGAAGGCCCGCAACGTCATCTACAAGTCGGCCTACCTGCTGTACAACAAGAACCACTTCAAGGAAGCCTCGGACCGGTTCCGGATCGTCATCGCCATGGATCCGGCCAGCAAGGAAGCCGAGCAGGCGGCCAACCTCATCCTCGACTCGTTCAACCTCGTCGAGGACTGGGCCAACCTCAAGGAGGTCGCCAAGGCCTTCTACGACCAGGAGTCGCTCGGCTCCCGCAAGTTCAAGGAGGAGGTCTACAAGGTCTATGAACGGGCCTCCTTCAAGCTCATCGAGGTCACCTACGAAAAGGACAAGGATGCGGTCAAGGCCGCCGATGCCTTCGTCGCCTTCGTCGACGAGTTCCCCAAGTCCGACGTCGCCGACCTCGCCCTGAACAATGCGGCGGCCTACTACCACCAGGAGGGTCTCCTCAAGAAGGCGATGGAGACCCGGCTCCGGCTCATCGAGGGCTGGCCGAAGTCGAAGTACTACGCCGACCAGGTGGCGGCGCTCGGCTACGACTACGAGACCATCGCCGACTTCGAGGAAGCCGCCCGGTGGTACGAGGAGCTGTTCGCCCTGGACAAGGCCCACAAGGCGGCCAAGGAGGCGATCTACTCCGCCGGGCTGTTCCGCCGGGCCCTGGACCAGACCGACCAGGCGATCAAGGACTTCCAGGCCTTCATCACCGAGTACCCCGACGATCCGCGGGTCACCCCGCTGTTGCTGGACATCGCCCAGATCCACGAGGACGCGGGCCGGTACTCCGACGCCGCCAACATCTACTACACCTTCTTCACCAAGCCCCGCGACGACGCCAGCATCGACCAGATCTACTTCGCCCGACTCCACTACGGGCTGGCCCTCGAGCAGATGGGGCAGAAGAGCAAGGCGGACAAGCACTACAAGGAGACGCTGGCCGCCTGGGAGAAGGACAAGGACAAGCCCCACGAGCTGGCGCCCAACTTCATCGCCGAGATCATGTACAAGCAGGCCCAGCCGATCATGGACCGGTACCTGGCGCTGAAGATGGAGGGCACCACCTCGACCAACCGCAAGAAGATCGACAAGGCGCTGGCCGACCAGCTCGTCGCCAAGGCCAAGGCGCTGCAGGAGGTCGAAGCAGCCTACGGCGCGATCCTCAAGACGGGGTCGGGCGAGTGGGGCCTGGCGGCGGCCACCGCCCTGGGAGAGGCCTACGAGAACATGGCCTGGACGCTGTCCTGCGAGAACTCCTACGTGCCGACCTACCTCAACGAGGACCAGCGCGAGATCTACTGCATGGGCCTGGAGGACAAGGCCTACGTCCAGACCGAGAAGGCCGCAGCGGCCTACGCCGTCGCCCTCGAAAAGGCCTACGAGCTCAACCTGTACAACGAAAACACGGCCACCGCGACGCGGCGCCTCGGCGAGCTGCGACCCGACGAGTACCCCGAGCTGGAAGAGGACGTCCTGGAGCCCCGGTACGTCTCCCGCGACGTGGTGACCCATGGCTTCGAGGAGACCCCCTGAGGGGGCGGAGGATCTGATGCGCACTCCTGTCATTCTGCTCGCTCTGGGGCTGGCCCTCGGGCCGGTCACCCTCACCGGCTGCGGTCCGAAGAAGGGCCCCGAGGTCCCCGCCGATCCCTCGATGATGAGCGCCAGCCAGCTCTTCGAGAGCGGCGTCGCCGTGCTCAAGACGCCGGGCCGGGACGGTTCCATCGACTACCAGGCGGCCCTGGACCTGTTCCTGCAGGCCGCCGAGCGGGACCCCGGCTACGCCAAGGCCTGGTACAACGCCGGCTGGACCGCCGAGCAGCTCGGGTTCAACGAAAAGGCCGCCGAGTACTACCAGCGGGCGGTCGACGCCGACCCCGACTACACCAACGCCGTCGACAACCTCGGCCGGGTCCTGGCCGAGCTGGGACGCGCCGACGAGGCCGTCGCCCTGTACCAGAAGCAGGTGGAGGCCAAGCCCGACGACCTGTCCCTGCGCAACAGCCTGCTCGACGCCCTCACCGCGGCCGGCCGCTACGAGGAGGCCGAGGCCCAGGCCCGGGAGATCCTGCTGCGCGACCCCAACAACGTCGGCGCGTACCGCAACCTGTCCCGGCTGTACTTCGCCCAGGGCCGACTCGGCATGAGCAAGCTGTGCAGCGAGAAGGCCAAGACCCTGGCCGAAGGCGACAGCGGCATCTACAACAACCTGGGCGTCACCTACCTGGAGATGGGGGACGAGGCGGCGGCCATCGCCGAGTTCAAGACCGCCATCAAGCTCGACCCGGACAACGTCGAAGCCAACCTCAACCTCGGCTGGGTCGCCCTGAACTCCGGCGACTACAAGCTGGCGCGCGAGTGCTTCGAGCGGGCGGTCAACGCGGATCCGGGCAACATCGACGGCAAGCTCGGGCTGGCCATCGCCCTGCGTGGCACCAAGGACTACGAGGCCGCGGCGAAGCTCTACGACGAGATCCTCGCCGCCGACCCCACCAACCGGATGGCCTACTTCAACGCCGCCACCCTCCACGAGAAGTACACCAAGGACTACAAGAAGGCGCTCAAGTACCTCGATGAATACATCAAGGTGGCCAGCGGCACCATCGGTCCCAACGACGAGGTGTACGCCCGCAAGGAGCGGGTCGAGGCCTCCCGCCAGGAGGAGCTGCGGAGGAAGGAGGAAGAGGAGCGCCGCAAGCGCGAGGAGGAGGAGCGCAAGCAGCGGCAGCTCCAGCAGCTCGAGGAGCTGAAGGGCAAGCTGGCGACCATGCAGGACTACCTGTCCCGCTACGGCGACTGCGAGGTCATGATCGAGTCCGGGGCGGTGGAGATGGGCCAGATGGTGGTCGAGCAGGCCGCCGTGGTGGTCGAAGCCGAAGAAGCCGACATGGCCGGCGACGTGATGACCTTCTTCGACCAGCTCCTGCCCCAGATCGAGGAGCTGATCCCCGAGTGCGGCGACGCCAGCGGCAGCGCCGGCGAGACCCCGACCGAGGATGGCAGCGGCGCGCTGCCGGCCGACGACGCCGCGCCGGCTGACGACGCCGCGCCGGCCGACGACGCCGAGC
>RFKJ01000177.1 GCA_003694325.1 Deltaproteobacteria bacterium | reverse complement strand
GGCGCGGCCCGCGGGGGTCAGGGCGCGGGCGGGAGCGCCTCCCGGCGGCGACGCCTCTCGTCGCGTTCCGCCCAGGGTGGCGGACCGCGGTGGACGGGCGGTCGGCGGCCCAGGTCCCAGCGAAGGTCCGGTCCCACCTCGGTGGGCGGGCCGAGGTACCAGCGCAGGCGCGGCTCGAGGGTGGCGGCGGCCACCGGATCCAGGTCGCGGTGGAGGATCACCCAGCGGAGACCCTCGCGCAGCAGGTGGGCGGGGCGTACCGGCCCGTACAGCGCGGACCGGAAGTTCTCGGCGGCGTCCTCCTCCGGCCGGCGGCGGGACAGGGCCGCCAGGTGCCGGAAGTCGGGGAGGGACACCAGCGACGCGGTGGTGGCCCGGGCGTCGGGGATGTAGGGGATGGGGCGCCGGTGGGCGGTCTGCCAATACAGGTAGCGGCTGGCGCCCATGGTGGGGCCGAGGTCGGTGGGCAGGTCGAGGATCGCTTCTCCGGGCGGCTGGCCGAGGGGTCGGGCGATGTCGGCGTAGACGGCCGGGATGGCGGCATCGGCGGTGGCGATGGGCCAGGGTGCGCCGCTCAGGACCAGGCCATCGACGAGGACGCCGGCGGTAGCCGCAGCCACGAGCACCCGGCGTCGGCCGGTCAGGGCGACGGCTGCCAGGGCCGCCACCAGGACCACCGCGGGCATGACCATGCGCAGCGGGTGGGTGATGGCCAGGCCGGGCAGGACGGCCTTGAGGAGCCCCCAGGGCAGCACCACCGGCTGCCCGCCCAGCGAGACGAATCGCCCGTCGAAGAAGAGCTGGCCGCCCGACGCCAGGATGACGGCGAGGAAGCCGGCCACCGCCCACCGGCGGTTGTCGGGGTTCCGACGCAGCCCCACGGCGGCCAGGGCGAGGGCAAACAACCCGAGGTAGCCGAGGTGGATGAAGCCCTCGGCCGACAGGTCCACCGACTGGAAGCCGCCGGGAGTCACGAAGGTCCGAGGGTCGACGGCGTTGTGCAGGGCCAGCTCGGCGTCGAGCTGCGGCGATCGCCGGATCATGGCGTCCGGTCCCCGCAGGCTGGCCAGCAGCAGGGCGGTGGGACCGGCGGCCACGGCGGCGCCGGCGAGGGCCGCCGGGAGGGCGGTCCGCACCAGGTCCCGCCTGGCGAGGGGGCCCAGCAGCAGGCGGGCGGCGACCACGACCCCGACGGCGAGCCCGGCGTAGGGCGAGACCGCGGCGGCCAGCCCCAGGGCCAGGCCCAGCCGCGTCCCGGCCCGGGGCCCGGGGATGCGCAGGGCCCGGGCGGTTTCGGCCAGGGCCAGGGCGGTGGGGGCGAGGTGGGCGGCCTCGGTGATCCCGTTGTGGAGCGCGCAGGCGACCCAGGCGCTGCCGGCCCCGGCGGCTGCCGCGACGGTGGCCGCCGGCGGGTCGGCGCCGAGCTGGCGGGCGAGGTGGCGACAGGCCGCCGCGGTGAGGGCCACGCTGAGCAGCAGCGCCAGGTTGAACGCCAGGGCCGGGCCGAACGCCCAGGTCAGCGGCGCGCCGACGGCTGCCAGGGCCGGGTCGATGAACCACAGGGTGCCGCCCACCGGCCAGCGGAGCAGCTCGGTGTGCCAGGGCAGTTGCCCCTGGCGCAGGCTGTCGGCCCACCACCACGGACCCCAGGCATGGTTCCAGACATCGACATCGGGGCTGCCCAGCAGCCGCCCCCCGGGCGCCCTCCACACCGAGGCGGTCACCAGCACGGCCAGCCCCAGGTCGAGGAGCGGCGCGAGGAACCGCCGACCCTGGTCGGCAGAGTGCCCGCCCCGCCCCGGCGGGCGGTCGTCGTCCACGGTCCGGATCAATCGCCCCAGGTGCTGTCGGGGCCGCCGTAGGCGCCCTGGTCGTTGACCGTGCCGTCGGCATCGGTGCGGGAGGCGGAGCGGGTGACGAGGGGGGTGGCGAAGCTGATGGGTCGCATTGGGGGGAGGGGTACAGGGGCCAGGAGCGTCCCGAGGATCGCACGGTCCGCGATTGTTGTGAAGCGCAGGAATGAAGGGTTGCGGCGGGTCCTGGTGGCGAGAGTCCCGTCGGGCTTGTCGGCCAGCCGGGTGGCGGGATGGGGCGGCACTTCAGTGCCGGGGGCGGAGACTCCCCAGGGTGCGAAGACCGGCGGGCGGGATGCGCTGTCGGCGTCGCGGAGCCACCACCAGCACACCGGGGTGATCGATCACCGGCTGCCGACCCCGACCGTTCACGAAGCCCCCCGCAACAGCACCGCGCTCGCCTCGTGCACGGCCCGCACCAGGCGCCCGTGGGGGCGATGGTCGATGTCCCGCCGGAGGGTGACCAGCAGCCAGCGGCGCAGCGCGTGGCGAACCGGCAGGGGTCGGGGCGGAGGGAGCTGCCCGGCGCGGTGCAGGGCGTCCCACAGCCCGGCGCGGGGCGTTCCCCAGGTCTCGAGGTCCTCGTCGGCCAGGACGTCGAGCTGCGCCCGGACCTCGGCGAAGGCAGCGGGACGGGCGAGGTCGTGGACCCAGGCATCCAGCCCGTCGGCGACCGGGCGCCGGTGTCGCCCGACGCCGGTGGGATCCCCGGGCCCCGGCGGCACCGCTGCCCGCTGGTAGTCCAGGGCCTCGGGGTGGACGGGAACGCCCAGGAAGTCGCAGATCCGCCGCAGCTCGACCTCCGGGCGGGTCACGAAGGACTCATGGGTGAGGTGCAGCAGCGCCACCGGCCGCTCGCGGAGCAGCCGAGCGATGGGGGGGATGTAGCGCTCCAGGATGGGGTCGTGCCGGCGTGCGGCCCGGTGATCGCCGGCAAAGAAGCTGCGGGCGTAGCTGCTGGCGATGGCCGCCGGGTGCCGGGTCAGGACGAGGTAGCGGGCGTCGGGGTACAGCCGGGTCAGGAAGGGCAGGCACAGGGCGTGCTGCGGGGTCTTGTCCACGACGAGGCGTGCCGAGGGCCGCTCGGCGTCGCGCAGGCGGGCGTAGAGGTGGTCGGTCATCGCCCGGCAGGCGGCGAGGTAGTCGGCCTCTCCGGCCGGCAGGCGGGAGACGAAGGCCCGCTGGCCCCGGGCGGCCCGCAGCGGGTCGTAGGGGGCGGCGTGGACGGGCCGCCACCAGCCCTGGTGGGCGAGGGGAGGGATGATGTGGGGCTCGGGTCCACCGAGGACCTCGGGCATGGCGTGCAGGACCCGGGTCAGCAGGGTGCTGCCGGCCCGAGGCGGGCTGATCACGAAGACGAGGCCGAACGCCACCCTCACTCCGGTGGAGGCAGGGGCCAGTGACCGGCCGGCCAGTCGCCGGCGGGGTGGACCTCCGGTTCGAGCATCACCCCGAACCGGCGCCACACCGTGTCGCGGGCGTGGCGCACCAGCCACCACACGTCGGCGGCGGTCGCGCCGCCGGTGTTGACGATGAAGTTGGCGTGCTTGTCGCTGATCCGCGCCCCGCCCCGCGCGGTGCCCTTGAGGCCGGCGTCCTCCAGCAGGCGCCCGGCGGCGTCCCCCGGCGGGTTCTTGAACACCGACCCGCAGCTTGGCTGGTCCAGCGGCTGGGTGCGGCGCCGCCGGGCCAGGTGGGCGTCCACGCGGGCATGCTCGGCGGCCACGGCCTCCGGGTCGGTCAGCAGGGACAGCCGCACCCGGGTCACGACCGCCCCCGGCGGCAGCCGGGCCTGGCGATAGGCGAAGTCCAGGGCCCGGGCAGGAAGCTCCTCGACGTCGCCCCCGGGCCGCACTACCCGCACCGACAGCACCCGTTGCCCGATCTCGCCGAGGGACCAGCCGGCGTTCATCCGGACCGCCCCGCCCAGGGTCCCGGGCACGCCGGCCAGGGCCGCCGCCCCCCCCAGTCCGGCGCTCCGCAGGCGGGCCAGCAGCACGGTGTTGGCCATCCCGGCCCCCAGGTCCGCCTCGGCGGGACCGATCCGACCGGATCGCAGGGCCCCGCCCAGGCGGACGGTGATCCCCCGGATGCCGGCGTCGGCGACCAGGAGGTTGCTGCCGCGCCCGACGACGGTCACCGGCACGCCCAGGGCCATGACGCCGCGGAGCTGGTCCTCGTCGGAAACCTCCACCCAGACGTCCGCCGGGCCGCCGATCCGCCAGAACCCGCGGCGGGCGAGGGGCTCATCGGGAATTGGCGACAGACCCAGCCGCTGCAGGTCGGCGAGCAGCGACCGGGAGGCGGGCATCAGTCGCCGTCGAGGATCTTGTGGAGGAGGCCGCGGTCCCCCTGGATCGCCACCCGGTTCATGTAGAAGCCCATGCCG
>RFKJ01000176.1 GCA_003694325.1 Deltaproteobacteria bacterium | reverse complement strand
TCCTGGGACTGTCCTGCTTCTACCACGATGCAGCCGCCTGCCTCGTCTCCGACGGGGTCCCGGTCGCAGCCGCCTCGGAGCAGGCGTTCACCCGTCGCAAGCACGACCCCGACTTTCCCATCCACGCCATCCGCTACGTCTGCGAGGAGGCCGGCGTCGACCCGTCCCGCCTCGACGCCGTCGCCTTCTACGACAAGCCGCTGGTGAAGTTCGAGCGCATGCTCATCAGCCACCTGTCGAACTACCCCCGCAGCTTCTCGCAGTTCGTCACCGGGATGCCGTCGTGGTTCGCCACCAAGCTGCGCCTGGACTCCCTCCTGCGCAAGGAGCTGCACTACAAGGGGCCCCTGTTCTACGGCGAGCATCACCTGTCCCACGCCGCCAGCGCCTTCTACGCCAGCGGCTGGAACGAAGCGGCGATCCTCACCGTGGACGGCGTGGGGGAGTGGGCGACGGCGAGCTGGGGGGTCGGGCGCGACAACCGCATCGAGCTGCTCGGCGAGATCCGGTTTCCCCACAGCCTGGGCCTGCTGTACAGCGCGTTCACCTGGTATCTCGGCTTCAAGGTCAACTCCGCCGAGTACAAGGTCATGGGCCTGGCCCCCTACGGTGAGCCCCGGTACGTCGACCGGATCAAGAAGCTCATCCACATCGCGCCCGACGGCACCTTCCGGCTCGACATGGACTACTTCTCCTTCGACTACGGCATGCGGATGTTCAACCGCCGCCTGGAGGAGCTGATGGGCCAGCCGACCCGCCCGCTGGAGGGCGCGGAGCTGACCCGATTCCACAAGGACGTCGCCCGCTCCCTCCAGGAGGTCGTCAACGAGGTGATGGTGGCCCTGGCAGCCAAGGTCGTGCGGGAGACGGGGGTGCCTCGGCTGTGCATGGCGGGCGGCGTCGCCCTCAACTGCGTGGCCAATGGGGAGATCCTGCGCAACGCGCCCGTCGAGGACCTCTTCATCCAGCCGGCCGCCGGCGACGCCGGGGGGGCCATGGGCGCGGCGCTGTGGACCTGGCACGACGTGCTCGGCAAGCCGCGGGGCTGGAAGCTGGACCACGCCTACCTGGGTCCGGGCTACTCCGAGGAGCGGATCCAGGCCGATCTCGACCGCCTCGGGGCGGTCTACCGGCGACTCGACCGGGAGCCGCTGCTGCAACGGACCGCCGAGCTCATCGACACCGCCCACGTCGTCGGTTGGTACCAGGGTCGGATGGAGTGGGGGCCCCGCGCCCTGGGCCACCGCAGCATCCTCGGCGACCCCCGACACCCGGAGATGCGGTCGATCATCAACATGAAGATCAAGTTTCGCGAGGGGTTCCGCCCCTTCGCCCCCACGGTCCTCGAGGAGTACGCCAGCCGGTACTTCGACATCGACCGGCCCAGCCCCTACATGTTGCTGGTCGCCCAGGTCAGCCGGGACCACCCCGACCTGCCGGCGATCACCCACGTCGACAACAGCGCCCGGATCCAGACGATCAACCGCGAGCAGGACGCGCTGTACTACGACCTGATCGACGCCTTCCGCCAGCGCACCGGGTGCCCGCTGGTGATCAACACCTCGATGAACGTCCGGGGGGAACCGATCGTCAACACCCCCGAGGATGCCTACCGCTGCTTCATGCGCACCGACATGGACGCGCTGGTCGCCGGGCCCTTCCTGATGATGAAGGAGGACCAGCCGGAGATGAAGCTCAAGTCGGCCGCCGAGGAATTCGGCCTGGATTGAGGGCGCTGCCCGGGCGCGGCGGACCGGGCAGCCCGCATCCTGACCGGATCCGGACAGCATCGCCGCACCGCGACTGGCTACGCTGCACCGACCGTGACTGCACTCGCCGCCATGTTCGCCACCCTGATCGCCGGGCTCATCGGTGCCTCGACCGCCCGGGCCGACGATCACCCCGTCCTGTTGCCCGGCGCCCCCCTGGTGATGGGCCGGCCGGGGACCCTCGAGCTGTGGGCCCCCGACCTCTCCCCCACCGCCCGCCTGCGGGGACGCTGCGACCTGGCCCGGGTGGGCGCCGGCGCCCCGGCCGGCGACGGCCGCTGGCTGGTGCCGGTGACCCCGACCGGCGGGGGGGGCGACGGACCGACCCTCCACGACCTGACGGTCACCCTCTCCCTCAAGGACGAGGGCCGCCGGGAGGAGTGGACGGTGACGGTCCCGGTCCGCCCCGACCTCGTCGGCGCGTTTCGGCTCGAGGTGTCGCCCCCCGAGGGCGAGACCGCGGGGGACCCGCGCGAGGTGATCGTCCATCCCCTCGGCAGCAGCCCGGTGCCCCCAGAGGATCGCCGCCTCCTGGTCCGCAGCCGGATCGGTCGCCTGGGCCGTCCCTCCCTGGCGGCCGACGGGTGGCACCTGTCGTGGCGGGCCCCCTCCGACCTGGAGACCCCGGCCTGGGACATCATCACGGTGGCCGATGCCCGGTCCCCCACCTCGGTCATCGGCTGGGCCGCGGTCCCCGTCGTGCAGCCGGTCACGGTCACCGCCGAGGTCCGGCCCGGCGCCCGTTGCCGACTCACCGCCGGGGAGGTGGTCTCTGAGCCGATGGTCGCCGACCGGGACGGCCGGGTGGCGATGACCGTCGACCTCCACCCGGCGGTGGCCCGGGGCGAGCTTCGATGCACGGTCGACGACGACGAGCGGACGCGGGTCGTCTCCCTCCCCGCCGGCCAGGGGCCGACCGTGGCCCTGCTTCCCCTCCCCGAACGAC
>RFKJ01000175.1 GCA_003694325.1 Deltaproteobacteria bacterium | reverse complement strand
GGGGGGGCGTCCTCCACCCCGGAAGCCCGGTCCGGCCGCTCGGTGACCCTGGGCTCGACCTCGCCCCCGGGGACCATGGGGGGATCCCCGGCCGGCGATGGCCAGCGAACGGGCCCGTGGCCTCATCGTCAGCGACGGGCCACCAGCCAGGCCATGTGGCGGCCGTCGGCGCGCCAGTCGCTGTCGTGGTGGACCACCTCCAGCTCGCCGACCAGCGTGGGCAGCTCCCCCTCGTCCAGCAGGAACCGGGCGGAGGGGTGCGGGTGGCGCTGCAGGTTGCGCCGGGTGGGGTGACTGACCACCAGCACCCCGCCGGGGACGAGGTGGGCCGGCACGGCCTGGAGCAGCGGGCGGGACAGGAAATCGCTGACCAGCACGAGGTCCCACGCCGTGTCGAGCGGCGCCGGCCAGGGGTCGGCCGGGTCCTCCAGGTCCACCTGCACGGTGCGCAGGGGGTGGCCGGCCCCCTGGAGGCGCTGCCGGGCCAGCTCCAGCCCGACGGTCGAGACGTCGGCGAGGGTCACCTCGAGCCCCCGGCGGGCGAGCCACAGGCTGTTGCGCCCGTCGCCCCCGGCGAGGTCCAGCGCCCGCCCGGCGGCTGGCAGCAGGTGGGCGAGGGCCGGCAGGATCCCGGCCGGCGGCCGGGGCTGCAGGCCGCGGGCGGCGTGCCGGCGGTCCCACCGGGTGGCGGCGTCGCGGCTCAACGGTCGGCCTGGATCGTGAACCGGTCGATGACCTCGTCGTCGAGGTCGTAGGTCGTCCATTGCAGGCGGTCGCCGCGGACCTCCATGAGCGAGTAGTGGAAGGTCACGTCGACGACCCGCAGCCAGTCCCAGTTGTCGTGGGTCTCGCCGTCGAGCACCGCCCCGCCACCGCCGACCACCGTGTAGACGATCCCGTCGTGCTCGCCCCGCTGGTAGCTGTGGTAGTGCCCGGCAACGACGAGATCGACGTCGCCGTCGACGAAGCGCCGTTCCCATGCGGCCCGGGCATCGGCGTCCCCGTCGCTGCCGTCCCCCTTGTTGGTGTTGGTGTAGGGGGCGGCGTGCATCACCACGATGCGGAAGGTGGCGGTGCGGGCCTCGTCGGATGCCAGCGCCTCCTCGATGAACCGCGCCTGGTCGGTGGCGAGGTCGGGGTCGGACTTGGGGCCGCCGCTGTCGAGGACGACGACGAAGACGGGGCCGTAGCGGAAGCTGTACCAGGCCTCGTTGCCCGGCAGGGCGGTGTAGGCGTAGGCGTAGGGGTGCTCGGCGTCGTGGTTGCCACGGGCGATGAGCACCGGGGTGGTCTGGCCGAAGTCGTCCTCGGTCAGCGGGGCCCACCAGTAGTCGGACCACTCGCTGGCGACGTCGGCGTGCTCGATGACGTCGCCGGGTGCGATCAGCAGGTCCGGGGACCGGGCGTGCATGTGGCGGATGTGGGTGGCCATCACCTCGGGGCCGTCCTGGTTGTCGGCCATCCAGGCGATGGTGACGGCGCCGGCGTCGGGTTCGGGGGTGGTGCGGAAGAGGTAGCGGTCGCTCCGGGTGTCGCCGGTGGAGACCGCGTACTCGTAGAGGGTGCCGGGAAACAGCCCCTCGATGTCGGCGACGTGGACGAACCGGGTCGGGTCCACCTGGATGGTCCGGACCCGGGTGGCGCGGTGACGAAGCCCGCCCCCCGGCACGTCCCAGCGCACCAGGCTGGAGGCGAGGTTGCCATCGGTCTCCCAGAGGATGCGCATGGCGTCGCGGCGGTGGTCCTGGAGCAGCGGGGCCTTGGTGATCACCGGGCTGCTGCGGCCGGCCGGCTGCAGGCGCACCTGGATGTCGTCGGCGATGCTGTCGTTGTCGGTGCCGCGGCGCAGGCGTCCCTCCACCTCCACCCGCAGCGTCCGGGTCCCCCGGGGCAGCCGCCCCTCGGCGGCGCGCTCCAGCCACTCGGAGCCGGTGCCGATGAGCGGCTCGAGGGATCCCAGCTCGGCGCCGGCCTCGTCCAGGAAGCGGACGGCCAGCCGCGCCTGGTCGTCGAAGCGCTCGGGGAGGCTGGTCGAGGCCAGCCAGGACTCGAGCTGGACCACGAAACGGCCCTGGTCGAGGTCGGCGTCGGCAAACCCCCGGGCGAGCAGGTCGATGTCCTGGACCAGCAGGCAGTCGGCGATGGTGTCGCGGCCGCCATGGAGCATCCAGTCCCCTTCCGCCGGGAGCTGGTCGGGCAGGCCGCCGACGACCTCGCAGTCGCCGCCGACGAGGATCCAGCCGTCGAGACTGCCGGCCTCGAATCCCCCGTTGACGACGAGGTTGACGTCGATGGGCCCGGCGACGTCCCCGTCGTGGCGAGGGACATCGGGCTGGCCGGCGGCGCCCGTGTCACCGGTTCCGCCGTCGCCGCCGCCCGGCGCATTCTCGGCGGTCGAGTCGGCGCCGTCGTCGGCTCCTCCCCCGTCTTCGGCCGCCGCGGGTCCCGCGGGGTCGTCGGGTCCGCCTCGCGGCGGGGCGCTCTGCCCACAGGCGGGCAACAGCATCAAGAGAATCGGCGTCATGCCCCCGATGCTACCCGCGGGGGTGGCACCGGTCCAACGGCCCGGCTCGCGGCCCGAATGGGTGAAGATCCGGCTCTGGCTGATGGTCGCTGCGGTTCGGGCGGTTTCAAGGGTCGGATCCGTGTGAATCGCGCCTGGGTGGAGGGGCACAGCCCGGTGAGGGGGGAAGTGCCCCGCCACCAACCTCCCGGGATGCCCTGGTGCCGGGCTCCCACACTTCCCGTGCATCGACCACTCCGGGCGCTCCGGGCCGCCTGCGGTCGCTCCGAGACCGTGGCCCCGGCGACGGCTTCGCGGCCTTCGGGTCCGAGGTCCATGCCCTCGTGGCAGGGGTCGAGGGCGAGGCGCCTGCCGCGGGGCGGGAGCGCCTGGGCGTCGACGCCCCCGCCGTGCTCATCGACGGTGACGAGCTGGTCGCTCGTACCGGGTGGCTGGCGCCCTCGCGCCGCCCCCTCGACCGCCTTCCCCCGGCGCTCGGCGAGCGGGGGGAGCACGGCCGGCCCCGGCTCGAAGCGCGCGCCCGCCGAGACGAGGACGTGCCCGCCGAGGCCGTGCCCGCCGAGGACGTGCCCGCCGAGGACGTGGCGGTGGCGGTGGCCGTCGAGGGAACACTCGCCAGTGCAGCTCCACTGTTGCTGCAGCGCTTTCTGACGCCAGTACCAGTGGGGCAACACGATGTCCAAGACGTATTCGTCGGACTGGATGTCGTCGGTGACACCGGACAACAAGGTGGGATCATCCACCCAGGGCGACAGGAACATCAACAGCTCATAGGTCTGGTCGGGGCAGATGTACGCGACCGACTTGTGCGTCGCGGCGTCGCCAAAGGTGTCGATGAAGTCCGGGCAGGCCCGCAGCTCACCGGTGCCGTGGTTGGAGTCATGGGACAGCATGACGGCGATGCATGGCACTTCTGAGCAGTCGGCGGCGAGCAGCTCGATGTCCAGATCACAGCTCTTGATCACCGCGCGCATGTCGGCGGCGAACCGATCAGCCTGGTACTGCGGCGGCGGTGTGTCGTCGGGCCAGCGCAGCGGTCCGTCGGGCTTGTCGTAACCCCAGCGGTCGTAGAAGAAGTCGTCGCTGTGTTCATCGGCGCTCTTGAACCGCTCCATCAGGGCGGCTCGCGCAGCGGGCGTCATGTTGCCGACGGTTTCGTTGTTGTAGTGATGGAACACCACTCCCGCAGGGCCGACGGTGTAGTCGTCGTCCGGCGTCATGCCGGCGGGCTTGTCGGAGTGGGCCAGCCGCGGGGGCGTTGCGTGGGCCTGTTTGACGCGCCGGTGGTCCTTGGCGATGGGTTCCAGGTAGGTTCCGGCAGGATCGAACGGGCGTCTGTCGTGGCCGGCGCGAAGCAGCCAGCCACCGGTGGCCGCGCCCGCGCAGACGACGAGGACCCCGATCGTCCGGGGCATCCATGCGGCCATCATGCCACCTGGGTGCGCGCAGTCGGGGCAGCGGGGGTGTGGGCATCGAGCTGCCGCCGCAGCCAGTCCATGCGGTCGGCGATGGAGCCATCGGGGTCATTGACGACCACGTCGAGGTATTCCCAGAAGTTGTGGACGGGCAGCTTGAAACAGGCGGCATAGCCTTCGCGGTGAACCACCACCG
>RFKJ01000174.1 GCA_003694325.1 Deltaproteobacteria bacterium | reverse complement strand
TCGTCGCCGCGAGATTGCCCGCCCCGCCCGCCGGGGTTGCCGAGGTGACGAAGACCGACGAGGGCGGCGGCGTGACCGTCCAACTCCGCCTCGAACGGTGTTGGGCCCACCGGAGGATCGCCGGCGACGGCGACCCCTCCGTCCAGCGGGACCCGGTCCACACCGGCCTGACGCCCACCCTGGAGGCCAGCCTGGGCACCGAGACCTGCCTGTGGACCGGCTACCGGCCCGGGACCCACGAGCAGGCCGGCGACACCCTCCTGACCTATGCCCTGCTCATCGAGCACCCGCCTGCGGGCCCGCTCCACGCCTTCTGGTACGAAGACCACCAGGAGGTGCCGCGGACGCTGTATGCCGGCCAGGGCAGCCTGGACGGCCATCAGCTCCGCCTGCAGCTCGTCGACGTCGACGGCGGGCCGCCGGCGACGCTGGAGGGACTGGTCCGGCGGCCCGAACACCGCTAGGTCCCCACTGGAGGTCGTCGCCCACTCCCGGGCCGGTCCCGCCAATCCGTCCGTCGCCGCACCCTCCCGAGCCGGTCGGCCTGCTGTTCGGGCCAGCCATCGTAGTAGCCGGCCCAGGGTTGCCCGGTGCGCCGGAGACACCACCGGGAGTACGCGGCGCGGGACAGAGAGGGCAGCCCCACGACCAGCAGGTAGAGCGGCCCGAACCGGCGAGACTGCACGGTGTGGCCGTACTCGTGCTCGCGGGTCCAGCGCTCCAGGGCACCGACCGGGTGCGGGTCGGGGCACCAGAACACGAAGCTGCCCAGGGACACGCCCAGGTGCGCCGTCTCGATGAACCAGCGCCCCCGATCCCACTCCTCGCTTCGCACGCGGCCCCGCACCCGCAGCAGCAGCCACAGCAGGACGCCGAGGAGATTCTGCGGGAATTCCCAGAGGGCGAGGAGGAGGACTGCGGCCACGTCCAGGTGCTTCACCCGGCCGGAGCCGGCGTCAAGGGCGCCGGCCAGGCGGCCGGGCCGGTCAGGCCGCTGGCGACGAGAGAGCAGCCCACGCCGTCGCGACCTCCGTCGACACCACCGGCTGGCCGTCCCTCCGGCGATGGATCCGGCCCACCGGCTCTCCAGTGGGGTATTCCATCCCCCCACACCCCGGAGTCGGCATGGCCCTCACCCCCCAACAGATGTTGCAGCGCATGGTCGAACGGATCGAAGGCCGTACCGGCCGGAGCTTCGAGGAGTGGGTCGAGGTGGCCCGAGCGACCGGCATCGACAAGCACAAGGTGCTCACCGCCCACATGAAGGCGGAGCACGGGCTCAATCACAACGAGGCCCAGTGGGTCGCCTGGTCGGTCGTCGACCCCGGGCGCCTGGAGTCCTACAGTCGGCCCGACGACCTGCTGCGGTCGCTGTACAGCGGCAAGAAGGCCCACCTCCGGCCGATCCACGACGCGCTGCGGGCCGCCGGCCACGCCGCCGGCGACGACGTGCGCGACAATGTCTGCCGCACGTACAGCAGCCTGGCCACCGGGCGGCAGTTCGCCATGATCCACCCCCGCACGCAGAAGGCGGTGGATCTCGACCTGGCCCTGCCCGAGGGGGTCGACAGTCCCCGGCTGCAGCCGGCGAAGAACAGCAATCCCCGGTTCGCCCACCGGATCCGCGTCACTTCTGTCGAGGAGGTCGATGACGAGGTCCGGCGCCTGCTGGCCATCGCCGCCGACGCGGCGCGCTGATCCCGGTCACCCGGCCGGGATGCGCAGGGCCGCCCCGACCAGCACGAGCAGTTCGGTGACGACGACGGTGGCTCCGGCGAGATCCCCGGTGATCCCGCCCAGCCGTCGGCGGAACCACCACCCGGCCACCCGAGCCGTGAGCAGGGCGAGGATCACGGCGAGCAGGCCCAGGCTGCCGGCCAGAGGCACGGCGATGGCCAGCGACAGCGCCAGGGCGGCGACGACGTGGGTGGTGGTGATCCCCTCGACCATGGGCCTCGCCAGGCCCTCGCCGGCCCGGGCGTAGGGCAGACCGCGGACGAGGACGACGGGGGGAAGGCGGGCGACGGCGTGGGCCAGGACGAGGGCGCGCAACCAGGCGTCCGGGCGCAGGGAGACCAGCAGGTTCCACCGCAGCAGGAGGGCGCCGAGCAGCGCCAGGGCCCCGTAGGTGCCGACCCGGCTGTCGCGCATGATCTCCAGGGCCCGCTGGCGCGAGGTCGCGCCGCCGAGGCCGTCGAAGGTGTCGGCGAGCCCGTCCTCGTGCAACCCGCCGGTGAGCAGGGGTCCCGCCAGGGCCACGATGGTAGCGACGACCCCGGTGGGCAGCGGTGTCCATCGGAACAGCAGCACCGCGAGCAGGCCGAGGAGCCCGCCGACGAGCGCCCCGACCAGCGGGTACCAGCCCATGCTCCGCGGCAGCTCACCCTCGGCGAGTTCGTGGCTGCCGGGCACCGGCAGCCGAGTGAGGAAGCGGATGGCCGTGCGGAGCGCGCCGAACACCGTCAGATCCGCCCGCTGAGCACGTCGTCGAGGGTGGCCATGCCCTCGACGATGGCGCAGGCCGAGCGCAGCAGGGGCAGCGCCAGGGCCGCACCGCTGGCTTCCCCGAGGCGCAGCCCGAGGTCGAGGAGGGGCTCGCCGGCGTCCACCGCGGCGAGGATCGCGGCGTGGCCGGGCTCGGCCGATCGGGTGGCTGCGACGAGGTAGGGGCGCAGCCGGGGGTCCAGCCGGACGGCCGCCAGGGCCGAGGCGCCGACGATGAAGCCGTCCAGGACGACCGGAATCCGGTGGTGGGCGGCCTGGAGCATGCAGCCGACCAGCGCCACCAGTTCGAAGCCGCCCAGCTCGGCGAGCACATCCAGGGGCCCGGTCACGTCGGTCCGGTCCAGCGCCCGCTGGATGACCCGGGCCTTGTGCGACACCCCCGCGCCGTCGAGACCGGTGCCGGGGCCGGTCAGCTCCTCCGCCGGCCGGCCGAGCAGCCGGCAGGTGATGGCCGTGGCCGGCGTGGTGTTGCCGATGCCCATCTCGCCGAGGGCGAGGACCTGGACCCCGTCCGCGGCGGCCCGGTCGGCCGCAGCGGCGCCGGCCTGCAGGGCCTCGTCCCGCTGGGCGGGGGTCATGGCCGGACCCGCGGCGAGGTTGGCGGTGCCTTCGGCGACCCGCGCCCCCACCACCCGAACCCCGTCGGTGCCGGGGGGCAGCCCGGTGAGACCGGCGACGCCGACATCCACCACCTCCAGCTCGGCACCCGCCTGGCGGGCCAGGACCGCGACGGCGGCGCGACCGGCCGCGAAGGTCCGCACCATCGAGGCCGTGACCTCGGGCGGGTAGGGGCTGACGGACTCCTCGCGGGCAACGCCGTGGTCGCCGGCGAAGACCACGACCCGGGCCCGGTCGGCCACCGGGGTCGACCGGCCCTGGGCGGCGGCGAGGCGCACGGCGAGGGTCTCGAGGGCTGCGAGGCTGCCCGGAGGCTTGGCGAGGCCGTCGATGCGGGCGCGGACGGCGTCGGCGATGTCGGTGGCAGGATCGGGGAGCGGGGCGCGAAGCGCAGCGATGGGCATGGGTTCATCTCTCGACGTTGTGCGGGGACTTGACGGTCAGCGGCAGCCCGGCGACGCAGAGCACGACTTCATCGCACACCGCGGCCAGGAGCTGGGAGAGGCGGCCGGAGTGATCGCGGAAGCGGCGAGCCAGGGGGTTGTTCGGGACGATGCCCAGCCCGACCTCGTTGGTGACGAGCACGACGGGGTTGTCAGCGGTGGCGACCGCAGAGACGAGGGCCTCCATCGCCGCCTCGATGTCGGCGTCGTCGCGGTCGGCCAGCAGCAGGTTGCTCACCCAGAGGGTCAGGCAGTCGAGCAGCACCACGCCGTCCTGGCGCAGCAGCGGCCCGGGATCGAGGGGCTCCTCCAGGGTCTGCCAGGAGCCGTCGCGGTCGGCCCGATGTCGGGCGATGCGGTCGGCCATCTCGGCGTCGAGGGCCTGGGCCGTGGCGAGGTAGAAGCGGCGGGGGTGCAGGGCCTCGGCCCGAGCCTGGGCGAAGCGACTCTTGCCCGACCGGGCGCCCCCGGTGACCAGGATCTTCACGCGGTCCTCCTCTCGGCCATGGAAAGCTCGACGCGGTGCACGGTGCGGAGCGGGGCCCCCGGAACCCGGCCGTCGAAGGCACACAGCTCGACGGCGTCCACCGCGACCGACAAGGGCGGCAGTCGGCGCAGGGGGGACAGCGCCGCGACGAGGGGAGCGACCGGGCGGCTGTCGAGGTAGCTGCCGACGCTGATGTGGGGCAGGTAGGGAGCGAAGCGCAGCTCGTCGTGGTGGGCGCCGAGGCGACGGCGCAGCTCGGCGATCCCTCCATCCACGTCGACCACATCGAAGAATGGCGCCGAGGTGAAGCTGTTGATCCCGCCGACCTCGACCCGGAACCGAGGTGCGTCGGCCAGGCTGGACCGCCAGCGCCCGATGACTGCGGGATCGACGTCGTCGTCGAAGCGCACGCGGTCGCAGGCGAAGCCGGCGACCCAGACCGTCACGTGCAGGTCGGCCGGCGGCACCGGCCGGATCGTGCTCTCAAGCCGCCGGGCGGCCGCCTGGACCCGGTCGCCGACCCGCGGTCCATTCACGCGCAGCACCCACACCAGGTAGTCGCTCCGCCCGCGCAGCCACGCCCGTCGCGCCCCGGGAGTCGGCCCGCAGGTGCGACCCGCCGCGACGAAGGCGGACCAGGCGGCGTCGAAGGGGTCGCAGGAGTCGAACGGCACGGGCGCGCACCTACCTGTTCTCGACCGGCCTGCCCAGGGTCGCGCCGGTCGCCCGGTCGTCGCAGCTCCTCGGCGCCGGCCGCAGAAGCCCGCCCCCGGGTGTTCTCAGCCGCCCCCCTCCACCGCGGTGCTCCCCACGGGCAGCACCAGCTCCACCTCGGCGGTCGCGAAGCGGGCCAGCCAGACGCCGCCGACGCCGTCGTCCCACACGGCGCGGTAGCCGCCGCCGTAGATGCGCTCGCTGTGGTCGTAGACCGCTCCGCCCTCGAACCAGAAGCCGTCCTCGTCATCCAGCAGCAGCACGCCGTCGACGCTGGCCAGCGCCCGCTCGGCGTCGAACAGGGGCTCGGAGGTCACCGCCAGGGTCGACGGATCGGCCTCGTAGGGGCCGAGCAGGATCCGGCCGTCGCCGACGAACAGGGCATCGTTGGCGACCGCACCGGGCAGCTCCGTCGATTCGAGCAACGCGCCGTCGGCATCGAGCACGGTGACACGACTCCGCAACGAGTCGAGCACCCAGACCTGGCCCAGGTCGTCGATCCCCAGCGACAGGCTGTTGAACCGGTCCGGCCCGTCGCGACCGATGGTGTCGGCGATGGTGGTCTCCCACAGCAGGTCTCCGTCGGTGGACAGCGCCCGGACCACCCCGAGGCCCCCCGCCGCCACGTACAACACCCCGTCCCGTTCGGCGATGGTGCCGAACAGCAGGGCGCGGTTGGTGCGGGAGTCGTCGAACAGCACCGTGGTCTCGCCGGTCACCGGGTCGAGCCGGGTCACGGCATCCCGCCCGTTTTCGTAGACGTAGACGGCACTCCCATCCGGGTCCCAGACCAGGTCGCAGGGCCACCCGTCGGTCTCCCACCGCACCCGGACCCGGGGGCCGGCCCGCACCGTCACCTCGCCGCCGAGTCGGTCTACGATGGCGAGGATCCCCGGATCCACCGGCGATGCGCGCACCACGGACGGCGAGTGCCCGGTCGGGATCCGCTGCTGGGCTCCATCGGAGTCGGTGACCAGGATCTCGCTGGTGTCACCCGACGGCGTGGCCACGGCGTCGGTGCCACGGACCCGGGCCAGCGACCGCGGTCCGCCCATGGCGTCCACCTCCAGGGTCGGTACGCGACCCTCGTAGCGGACCAGCTCGCCCATGGTCATCCCGGTTTCGGCATCCGCGCCCACCCCCTCGCGCAGCACCCAGAGCGCTCCATCCGAGCTGAACGACAGCCCGGAGATGTCGTCGCCCGGGGTCACCAGGTCCCGCAACCCCTCGGCCGAGGCCCGCACGATGGTGTCGCCCTCGGCGAACAACCAGCCGTCCCGGTCGGCGATGATCGTGCCCACCGCGCCCTCGACCGACCAGCGGGCCCGCTCCTCGAGGGTGTCGGCGTCCAGCTCCTGGATGGTGCCGCCGCCGCTTGCACGACCGGCGAGCCCGATCCGGCCGCCGATCGCATCCACCGAGACGCCGGTGGCGACGACGGCGGCCGCCGCCTCCTCCCACGTGCCGTCATCCAGGAGCCGGGCGATGACCGGTTCGCTACCGGACGTGCCACCCACCAGCAGCCCGTCGTGGGTGGAGTCCCAGGTCAGGCTGGTGATGAGGTCGAGGGGGACATCGACCGTCTCCAGGCTGCCCGTATCCAGGTCCAGGCGGGACAGGGTCGTCCCGTTGGGCTTGGCGATGAACAGCCGACGGCCGGGTCCATCCAGGGCGAGCAGCTGCAGCCCGGGGGGCTCGGCCAGGGCATAGACCCGCTCCAGTCGCCCGGCACCCAGGTCCACCATGCCGATGGCCGGGCTGTGCGCCGAGGTGAACCACAAGCGCTCCCCCCACGTCACGACACTGGCCGGTGAC
>RFKJ01000173.1 GCA_003694325.1 Deltaproteobacteria bacterium | reverse complement strand
GCCCTATACACTGCTCTCTCCACCAGTGGGTCCCTGGGGCCCCTGTGTCCGCTTCCCGACTGGATCTTCGAACCAGCCGCCGGCTTGTCGCGGCCGGCCCCCACGCTTCGCTCCAGCACCCGAGAGGTCCTCGTGGCCAGCTTCCTACTCGCCCTCCTCCTCACCGGCTGCGCCCCCCAGGATGCCGAAGTCACCGGCACCTGGCACGTCTGGCTGGCGGCGAACAACTCCGCAACCGTCAGCGAAGGCAAGCTCGACCTCGCCGAGCGCGCGACCCGGATCTACGACTGCGCCCGGGGCTGGGATGAAGACCGCGGCGACTTCGAGGTGGGCTACATCGGGCCGCGTCCGGGCGACACCATCGGCGAGGGCAGCCGGTTCTTCGGCGGCGACTGCGACCCGTCCGACACCGCCTGCGACCAGGATCTGCTGGATGCCCAGTGCGCCGAGATCGCCGGGCTGGAGTTCTACACCTTCCTCCAGGACGACGGGTACTACTACCTCACCGAGCCCCTGGATCCGTGGCGCACCGAGGCCGTGATGAACGGCGAGGGCGACTTCCAGCTCACGGTGCACAACCGGCTGGGCAACGGCCAGGACATGCGGTTCAACTTCTCGATCAAGCCCGAATTCGCGCCGCTGGAGTGCGTCGACACCGACGGCGACGGCACCGCGTCGGTCGAATACGTCGATGGCCGGTCGTGGAGCGAGGCCTGGTCCGAGGACGAGGACGGCTACACCATCTACTACCTCAACGCCGGCTCGTTCCAGGTCGACCCCTCGACCTCGGGCGACGACACGGTGTTCTGGTACTTCAACTCCGACTGGAGCGCCGGCTTCTCCCACGCCAAGTTTGCCGCCGAGGAATTCTCCGTCCACCCCACCGACTACGGCAACTACGACGAGTCCGGCGCCGGGCAGAACTTCGACCTGATCGAGGAATACCGCAACCAGTGCGGCGCCAGCCGGGACGACATCCCGCCGCTGGCGGCCATCGCCGGCGGTGACCGGAACGTCGGGCTCGGCGAGGCGGTCAACCTCGACGGCACGGCGTCCACCGACCCCGACGGCGACGAACTGACCTACTTCTGGTCGGTCAGTGCCCCGGCCGACTCCTCGGCGTCCCTGCTGGTGGACACGCCGACGGCCTCCTTCGTCGCCGACGCCCCCGGCACCTACACCGTGACCCTCACCGTCAACGACGGGGCCTGGTCCACCTCCGACACGATCACCGTCACGGTCGAGGACCCCAACCATGCGCCCAACTGCTACGCCCTGCCGGGCGACACGGTGGCCATGGGGACGACCGCCAGCCTCGATGCCGGCCCCACCTACGACCCGGATGGCGACGCGCTGACCTACAACTGGCGCATCCAGGGCCAGGTGCCCAAGGTCGACAAGAAGGGGAACATCGTCGTCGACGACGACGGCAACGTCGTCACCGAGTCCGTCGACGACAGCTTCGAGGACGCCGGCCCCACCCTGGACTACGTCCTGGACTGGACCGGCTACTGGACCGTCACCCTCGAAGCGGTGGACCCCGGCGGCGCATCCTGCGCCAGCCAGACCACCTGGGAGGTGTACGACCCGGCCGACGGGCCGCCGGCCAGCAAGGCCCCCAACTGCAGCGCCGGCGTCGACCTGCAGGGCCGGTACGGCGACCAGTTCGACCTGCTGGACGGGGTCGCCGTGGATCCCGACGGCACCGACATCACCTACTCCTGGGCCATCGCCTCCGCGCCGGCGGGCAGCACGGCCGAGGTCGTCATGGCCGACCCCGCGGGCGCATCCTCGGCGGCGTCGTTCACCGCCGACCGCAGCGGCCAGTACCGGCTGGCGATGACCGCCACCGATGCGCAGGACGAGTCGTGCATCTCCGAGATCGTTGTCGACGTGCGCAACAACCCGCCGCTCTGCGACGTGCCCGCCAACGCCTGGGCCGCGTCCGGTGAGCCGGTCGAGCTGGCGATCAACGGGCTCACCGACCCCGACGGCGACGATGTCTCCGGCTACTGGGAGCTGGCCTGGCAGCCCACGTGCTCCGACCCCGAAGCCGGGCTGCTGGTCGATCATGGCGACGGCACCGCCACCCTGAACCGCGACGTCGACGGGTTCTACGAAGCCAACTGGATCGCCTCCGACGGCGACAAGACCTGCTACCGCACGGTCACCGTCCAGACATCCTGCGACGAGCACTACCTGGGCGGCTACAGCTGCCACCAGGAGGACGCGGACGCCTGGTCGCGCGAGATCAGCCACGTGGCCATGGCCGGCAAGGGCGTCGACGAAACCATCGACGGCGACCCGGGCTTCGTCCACCGCACCGAGTCCAACTTCTGGCGCCCCATCGACGACCGCGATGCCGGCCTCGACGGGTGGGCCGAGGTGTCCAGCTCCTGGATCCGGGTCAAGGATGGCTCGACGCTGGAGGAGGGCGGGTCCGCCGAAGGTGACTTCCAGATCCTGCTGGAGGGCTTCGAGTCCAGCTCGGTGATGGTGGTGGAGGGCACCTTCAAGGTCGACCGGATCCGCGGCGACAAGTGGGCCTACCCCGACCTCGAGGAGCAGAAGCGAGACGAGAACGGCACGCCCTACTGCGGTGGCGACACCCTCGACGAGTAGCCGGTTTCGTGGAAGGGGAGCTTTTTCCGACGACTTCGGCCCGAGCATAAAAAGTATCCCCCCAACGCTTGCGAAGATTCGTAAGCGCGATTACCTGAAAGGTGTTCCGCCGGACCTGGGACCCCAACGGGCTCCAAGGTCGTATGGCCGGGACCTCCCGCTGACGGCCGAGTGCGTCCCCCCCCACACTTGGCCTCGCGGGAGGCCCGGCCTTTTCCCGTTCTGGGACCGGTCGGAGCGATGGGGGGCCGGCGATCCGTCGGCCGGGTCCGTGTCCGGCGAAGCCATCGCCCGGTCCCGGCATCCGCATGGCATCCCTCCTCCCGGAGCATGTGCATGTGGATCGCCCTGCTGTGGACCCCGGTGGCGACCGCCGGACCCTGGGTCAAGGAGCCGGGTCACGCCTACGTCAAGGCCGGGTACGTGCGCTTCGCCGCCGACGAGTACGTCGATCCCACCGGTGGCGATCCGGCGGCCGACAACGGCTCCGGCCTCCGCTACATCGGCGACACCTGGCACCTCTACGGCGAGGTCGGGGTGCTCCGCCCGCTCCAGGTGGTGGTCAACCTGCCCTTCGTCGCCTCGCGGAACGTCGACGGGGGCGTGGTCTATGCCAACCGCGCCCTGGGTGACGCCGAGATCGGCCTTGCCGCGGGCCACAGCTTCGGCACCCTGCCGGTGTCGGTGACCCTGAAGGGCAAGCTGCCCATGTACGACAACCATGACCTCGCCGCCTACGGCTACCTCGGCGACCGGTTCCCGGTGATCGGCGACGGGCAGGTCGACCTGACCGCCCTCGTCGCCGCGGGCCACGGCCTGCGGGTCGCCGGACTGCAGGGATGGACCGCGGTGGAGCTGGGCTACCAGGTCCGCACCGAGTGGTGGATGGGCGACTCCGGCCACCCCGACCGACAGATCCTGGACAGCATTCCCTGGCACCTCCAGCTTGGCTGGTCCCCCCGCCGCAGCGACCGCAGCCTCGGGTGGCTGGCGACCGACCTCTCCGGGGTCCAGCCCCTCGGGCGCAACGACGTCACCAAGCAGTGGGTCCAGGCCGGCGTCGGGGGCGGCCTGTTCGTGGTGGAGTCGGTGGCGCTGGAGCTGGGGGCCAGCGTGACCCCCATCGCCCACGCCAGTTCGCGGGGATGGAGCCTGTCGACCGGCGTGAGCTGGCACCGCTGACCCCCATCGCCGCCCGGTGAACCGCTGACCCCCGTCGCCGCCCGGTGATAGGTGGCCGTCCATGTTCGCCGCATCGCTGCTGCTGCTGCTCGTCGCCTGTGGATCCTCCCCGCCCCCTGGCGGCGATGCCCCGAGCACCGCCGATCCGGCGCCGGCGGTCGAT
>RFKJ01000172.1 GCA_003694325.1 Deltaproteobacteria bacterium | reverse complement strand
CCGCCGAGGAGGGCGGCGCCGCCCCCCGCAAGAAGGGCGGACGCAAGCGGGCGGCCAGGAAGAAGAAGAGCCCCTCCCGCAAGACGGAGGGGGGACGGGACAGCGCCGAGGTCGAGGCGCTCCGCGCCGAGGCCGAGCGCAAGAAGGCCGAGATCCGCGCCCGCAAGGAGCAGCGGGAGCGGCAGGCCAGGAAGCCCGAGGCCGGCGGGCTGTCGGGCATCGCGGCGCTCATCGCCCAGAGCGGCGGAAACGTCGACGAGCTGGCCGCGGCGCGCGGTGACAGCGGCGGCGGCGTCCGCGCCACCAGCGGGATCGCCTGGGAGCCGGAGGACACCGAGATCCACGTCGCCCCCGACGGGGCCCGGTACTGGGGTGCCATCGACAACGAGAGTTCCCGGGCCTATGCCCGCGGGGAGACCCTCATCATCGACCAGTGGGAGTGCATCAACTGCGGCACCTGCGTCGAGAACACCGAGCACGTCTTCGTCCTGCCCGACGACGCCAAGGCGGTGGTGATCTCGCAGGAGGGGCCGATGGACCTGATCCAGGACGCCATCGACGCCTGCCCCGTGACCTGCATCCACTGGACCGACGACCCCTCCCAGTACGAGCAGCTCAACGATGCCGAGGGGCGGCCGCTGACCTGATCAGCGCTGCTTCACCACCGCATCCAGGGCCACCAGCTCCTCGAGCAGCGGGGGCAGCAGGGCCAGCGGAAGCTGGTTGGCGGCATCGCTGCGAGCCCGCTCGGGGTCGTCGTGGACCTCCATGAACACCGCGTCCACCCCCGCGGCCACGGCGCCGCGGGCGATGAACGGGATCATGGCGCGGTCGCCGCCCGTGCTGCCATCCAGCGCGCCGGGCCGCTGGACCGAGTGGGTGGCGTCGATGCACGCCGGCACGCCCAGGGCCCGGAGCTGCGGGAGGGCCTGCAGGTCGACGACCAGGCTGTCGTAGCCGAAGCAGCTCCCTCGCTCGGTGGCCAGGATCCCCTGCGCCCCGCTGGCCCGGAGCTTGTCGACCACCAGGCCCATGGCGCGGGGCGCGAGAAACTGACCTTTCTTGACATTCACCGGCCGCCCGGTGCGGGCGCAGGCCACCAGCAGGTCCGTCTGCCGGCAGAGAAAGGCGGGTACCTGCAGGATATCGACGACCTCGGCGACCGGTGCGGCCTGCTCCGGCCAGTGGACATCGGTGGTGACGGGCACCTGGAGACGCTGGCGCACCTCGGCGAGCAGCTCCAGGCCCGCGTCCAGCCCGGGGCCACGGGGTGCGTCCAGCCGCGACCGGTTGGCCTTGTCGAAGCTGGCCTTGAACACGCACGGCACCCCGGCCGCCGCCGCCGCCGCCGCCACGCCCTCGGCGATCCGCAGCACCCGATCGCGTTCCTCCAGCACGCAGGGACCGGCGATGAGCAGCAGGGGGTCCCCGGGACCACCGACCGACAGATCGCCGCAGGGGCCCGCGATCCGCAGTGGTCTGCGCAGGGGGGTGATCCCGATCGCTGCCAGCGTCCACCTCCGGTTGCCGGTGGGTCCCCGTCGGGACTCCCGACCCGCATCGGCGGGCCCGCACAGGATATAGTCCAAGGAGTGAGCCCAGGCTCCGGGTTTGGATGATGGAACGCAATCGACCGGTCGTGGTTCAGATGCTGGCGATGGCGCTCGACGCCCTCGTGGTGACGGTCACCTGGATCGCCGTGACCGCCCTCCGCCACTGGCTGGGGCAGGTCTGGTCGCTCGACCTCGTCCCCGGCGACCCCGTCCTGCGCCCGCTGGCCACCGAGCACAACCTCGCGATGGTGCTGCTCGTCGTGCCCGTGTGGCTGTTCGCCCTGTACCGGGGCGGTACCTACGACGACCTGCGCCGCATCCGCAGCGACGTGATGCTCATGCGGGTGGCCCGGGCCTGCGCGGTGGGCCTGTTGATCCTGCTGGGCATCAGCTTCGCGCTGCAGGTGGGACACGAGCTCTCGCGCACGGTCCTCATCAGCTTCAGCGCCGCCAGCGTCGTGACGGTGTGGGCCAGCCGCATGGCGATGATCCAGGTGGTCCGGCACCAGCTCAAGAACACCGTCACCCACAACATCCTGGTGGTCGGGACGGCACGGGACCTGGTGCCGCTGCTCGACGTCCTGCGACGCCATCGCGACTGGGGGATCTCGGTGTTCGGCGTGGTGCGGGCCGACGACGGCGACACCACCGAGGTCAGCGGCGCCCGCATCCTCGGGGTGCTCGACGACCTGCCCCGGATCCTGGAGCGCCACGCCATCGACGAGGTGATGGTGACCGGCAGTTCGCTGGGCGTCGACATCCTGCGCCGGGTCGCCGACTCCTGCGAGGAGGTGGGCGTGCGGTTCAGCATGGATGCCAACTTCCTGGGCCTGTCCACCAGCCGCGCGCACCTGACCGATCTCGACGGCTGGCACGTGCTGTCCTTCAGCAGCACCCCCGAGGACGCCGAAGCGCTGGCGGTCAAGCGCGCCATGGACATCCTGTTCGCCAGCGTGGCCCTGATCGTCCTGTCGCCGGTCTTCCTGGTGACCGCCCTGGCCATCAAGCTGGAGGATGGGGGGCCCATCTTCTTCAGCCAGGAACGCAGCGGCCTGTATGGCCGGACCTTCTCGATGTACAAGTTCCGGTCCATGGTCGTCGACGCCGAGGCGCTCAAGGAACGCCTCGCCCACGCCAACGAGATGGACGGGCCGGTCTTCAAGATGCGCCACGACCCGCGCATCACCCGGGTGGGCCGCTTCATCCGCAAGACCTCCATCGACGAGCTGCCGCAGCTCTGGAACGTGGTCCGCGGCGAGATGAGCCTGGTGGGCCCTCGGCCGCCGCTGCCGGCCGAGGTCGAGAAGTACGAGCGCTGGCAGCGCCGGCGCCTGTCCATGAAGCCGGGTATCACCTGCATCTGGCAGGTCTCCGGTCGCAACGAGATCGACTTCGAGACCTGGATGAAGCTCGACCTCCAGTACATCGACAACTGGTCGCTGTTCCTGGACATCAAGCTGTTGTTCCGCACCGTGCCGGTGGTGTTGCTGGGGACCGGGGCGTCCTGACCCGGCTCGGTTGACCGACGGGGGGTCAGGGGCCACCATGGTGCTCCGACGGAGATCGTCCATGCCGCCCCTCCCTCCCCCCGGCTCCCCCGAGGAGCTCGCCGCGTTCCGACGCCTGCAGGCCCGCCTGCCCGACCTGTTCGCCCGGGTGGCGGCCGACCACCGGATCCGCAACACCGTGGTGGTCATCCCCAGCCTGTCCCTCCACCCCGACGAGCTCCGGAAGATCAGCGGCGTCCACCACTACGAGGAGCGGCTGCTGTTCCTGCTGATGCTCCTCCGGCAGCCCCGGACCCGGCTGGTCTTCGTCACCAGCCAGCAGCTCGATCCGACGGTGATCGACTACTACCTCCACCTGCTGTCGGGGGTCCCCACCTCCCACGCCCGGCGGCGCCTGTGCCTGCTGCACTGCGGCGACGGGTCCAGCAAGCCGCTGACCGCCAAGATCCTGGCCCGGCCCCGGATGCAGGAGCGGATCCGTCGGGCCGTGGGCGACACCCGCAACGCCCACATGACCTGCTTCAACAGCACACCCCTGGAGCGCAGCCTGGCGGTGGCCCTGGACCTGCCGCTGTACGCCAACGACCCCGCGCTGCTCGACCTGGGCACCAAGTCCGGCTGCCGCGAGGTGTTTCGCGAAGCGGGCGTCACCTTTCCCGACGGCTTCGAACGACTCCGCGACGCCGACGACATCGCCGGCGCCCTGGCGGCCCTCCAGACCCGCAACCCCGACGCCCGGCGGGCCGTGGTCAAGCTCAACGAGGGCTTCTCCGGCGAGGGCAACGCGCTGTTCTACTACGACGGGATCGACGGCAGCAGCGAGGTCGAGCGCAAGCACCAGATCCTGCGCAGCCTGCCCACCGCCCTGCGCTACGAGGCGCCCCAGGAACACTGGCAGAGCTACTCGGCCCGGTTCGAGGAGATGGGGGGCGTCGTCGAGCTGTTCGTCGAGGGCCGCCACAAGCGCTCCCCATCCAGCCAGAACCGGGTCAACGCCATCGGCGAGGCCCAGGTCATCAGCACCCACGACCAGGTGCTGGGCGGGCCCTCCGGCCAGGTATTCCAGGGCTGCACCTTCCCCGCCGACCCGGCCTATCGCCTGGAGATCCAGGATGCCGGGCTGCGGGTGGCCCGGGTGCTCGCCAGCAAGGGGGTCATCGGCCGGTTTGCCACCGACTTCGTCAGCGTGGCCGACGGCGATCCCGAGCGCGGCCCGGTGCGGTGGACCCACTACGCCATCGAGGTGAACCTCCGCAAGGGCGGCACCACGCACCCCTTCCTGACCCTCCGGTTCCTCACCGACGGCGACTACGACCCCTCGACCGGGGAGTTCCTCGCCCAGAACGGGACGCCCAAGTACTACTTCGCCAGCGACACCATGCAGTCCGAGCACTACGTCGGACTGCTGCCCGACGACCTCGTGGACATCAGCGTCTACCACGGGCTGCACTTCCACGGCGCCACCGAGCGGGGCGTCGTCTTCCACCTGATGGGCGCGCTGTCGGAGTTCGGCAAGCTCGGCGTGGTGTGCATCGGCGACAACCTGCAGCAGGCGCGCTTCCTGTACAAGCGCACCACCCAGGTCCTCGACGAGGAGACGGGCGCCCCCCACGAGCCCGTCACCCTCACCTGATGCCGCGCGGCGACGGCCGCTTGCCGGAATTCACCGGGGTGCCTAGACAGGTCGGACTCGCACCTTCCATCCAGGCCGTCCCTCCGTGAACCGCAACCGTCCCCTCTGGCTGGCCCTGAACATCGGGCTGATGCTGTTCATCGGCTTCTTCATGTTCAACTGGCTCCGCGGCCAGGTGTCGACGACCTTGCCGTGGAGCGAGCTGAAGGCCCAGATCGCCGCCGACGAGGTCGAGCGGGTCATCTTCGATGACCGGACCGTCACGGTCTTCTACAAGGAGGGCAAGGGACCGTCGTCGCAGTCGGGCATGGGGGTGCTGCGGGACGGCATCACCGTGCCGCTGGTGCCCGCCGACGACAGCTTCATTCCCCTGCTCGAGGCGCACAACGTGGCCTACGCCAGCAAGCCGCCGCCGGCCTGCGAGGGGGGCGGGTCCTGGATGCTGTCGCTGCTGCTGATGGCCCTCGTGTTCATGTTCCTGTTCCGACGGGAGGGGGGCGCCCCCCCCGGGGTCGCGACCTTCGGCAAGTCCCGCGCCACCCTGGCCCCCGAGGAGGGGACCGGCGTCACCTTTGACGACGTGGCAGGGATCGACGAAGCCATCGAGGAGCTGCAGGAGATCGTCCAGTTCCTGAGCACCCCGGAGCGGTTCACCGCCCTGGGCGGCAAGATCCCCAAGGGGGTGTTGCTGGTCGGTCCGCCCGGGACCGGCAAGACGCTCCTGGCGCGGGCGGTCGCCGGCGAGGCCGGGGTGCCCTTCTTCAGCATCAGCGGTTCGGACTTCGTGGAGATGTTCGTCGGCGTCGGCGCCGCCCGGGTGCGGGACCTGTTCAAGGAAGCCACCGAGCGCGCGCCCTGCATCATCTTCATCGACGAGCTGGACGCCATCGGCAAGGCTCGCGGCGGCGCCAGCCCGGTGGGCGGCCACGACGAGCGCGAGCAGACCCTCAACCAGCTCCTGGTGGAGATGGACGGGTTCGACGGTCGCAAGGGCATCATCGTGATGGCGGCGACCAACCGCCCCGAGATCCTCGACCCCGCCCTGCTGCGCGCCGGTCGTTTCGACCGCCAGGTACTGGTCGACCGCCCCGATCTCCGGGGCCGGGAAGCCATCCTGCGGGTACACAGCGCCGACCTCAAGCTGGCCCCGGACGTGGACCTCGCCGAGCTGGCCCGGATCACCCCCGGGTTCGCCGGCGCCGACCTGGCCAACGCCCTCAACGAAGGGGCGCTGCTGGCTGCTCGTCGCGGCAAGTCCGCGGTCGAGTTCGAGGACCTGCAGGATGCCGTCGAGCGGATGGTGGCCGGGCTGGAGAAGAAGTCTCGCCGCCTGTCGGAGCAGGAGAAGCGGGTGGTGGCCTTCCACGAAGCCGGCCACGCCATCTGTGCCGCCGCCAGTCCCGGCGCCGACCCCGTCCAGAAGATCAGCATCATCCCGCGGGGCATCGGCGCGCTCGGCTACACCCTGCAGATGCCGCTGGAGGACCGATACCTCATGAGCCGCAGCGAGCTGCTCAACCGCATCACCGTGCTCTACGGCGGTCGGGCGGCCGAGGAGCTGGTGTTCGGCGACTTCACCACCGGCGCGGGGGACGACATCCGCAAGGCCAGCGACCTGGCGCGCCGGATGGTCAGCCAGTACGGCATGAGCCCGACGCTGGGGGCGGTGGACTACGGCGGCGAGATGCAGAACCCCTTCGGCATCGGGGGGGGCGGCATGCGAGACATTCCGATCAGCGAGCTGACTTCCCAGCAGATCGACCAGGAGGTGCGGCGGATCCTCGACGAGGCCCACAACCGCAGCCGCCGGATCCTCACGGAACACGAGGCGCTGCTGCGCCGGATGGCCGAGGAGCTGCTCCAGACGGAGGTGCTCGAAAAGGACGCGCTGGACGCCTTCTTTGCCGAGGTACAGGCCGACACGGGGGACGGCCCGCGGCTGCGCGAGGTCCTGGAT
>RFKJ01000171.1 GCA_003694325.1 Deltaproteobacteria bacterium | reverse complement strand
GTCCTGGGGCTGCTCGGCGATCCAGGTGGCGAACTCCGGACGGGGAAGCACGTGGGCCGGGAACGGTCGGTGCAGGGCGGTCCGGTCCACGCCGAGGTGGATGGCGAGGGCGGCGAGGGCGGCGCAGAGCGGCCAGGCCAGCAGCCGGCCTCCCGGCAGGCGCGCGGTGGCGGCCAGCAACCGGGACAGGCCCATGCCTCCGGCGGTCGCCAGGCTGAGGGCGGTGGCGGTCAGCCAGCGGTTGGGGAACCGGATGCCGGAGATGCCCGGCAGCTCGGTGAGCCGGCGGTTGACCTCCAGGACGGCCAGGCCGACCTGCCGGCCCGCCGGCCCGAACCAGTTGCCCAGCCAGGTGGGGTTGTCGGGGTCGAGCCCCAGGGCCAGCACCAGGGTGAACAGGGCCGCCAGCAGCCAGGGCAGGCTCCGGGGGATCGCCGCCAGCGACAGCAGCAGGGCGGCGGCCACCGTCCACCCGGGGATGAACGCCGGCGCCAGGCTGGGATCGCGGGTCGCCTGCATCCCCTGGTCGAGGAACCACCACACCGAGAGGTCCACCGAGTTGCGTCCCCGCAGGCTCGCCAGGCTGTCGCCGACGACGTGCTGGTCGAGAGGGAAGTAGCGCGACAGGCCGAACAGGAGGAGGGCGCCGCCGGCCGCGATGAGCACCGTGGGGGCCAGGGAGCCGACGATCGCCCGGCCGCGGCCGGAACGTATGGCGCCGACCAGGGCCCCGGGCAGGACCAGGAGCCCGAGGACCGTGGCGAACACGGCGTAGTACGGGGAATCGAGGGCCAGGGCCACGGCCAGGGCGCCCGCGGCGATCCCGAAGCGTCGCCCCCGGCCGCGGGCGGCATCGTGGGCCATGGCCAGCAGCAGGGGCACCGACCAGAAGGCCAGCAGCTCGGCGGTGCCGTCCCCGAGGGCGTGCAACAGGGTGGGTTGGGCCAGGATGGCCCCCCCGGCGGCCAGCCCGGCGGGCCACGAGCCGGCGAGGCGCCGCACCAGGGTGGCGGTGGCCAGCGCCGAGCCCCACGGCATCAGGGCGGTCGCCAGGTTCCACCCCTGGACGGGGCCCAGCAGGGCGGTGACCGGCGCCAGCAGCATCGCCGTCGCCGTGGGCAGCACGAGGCCCACCACTCCCTCCGGAAACCCGATCTCGTGGGACAGGAACGGGGAATCGGGCGGCAGCAGCGAGCGCCGGACGTGGTCGAGCCCCCACAGGCCCCGCAGGGCGTCGGTGCCGGCATCGCCGACGATCCGGTCGACCCCGGGCGGCGGTGGTGCCTGCAGCAGGGGCCAGAACAGGTACAGGGTGCCGGCTCCCAGCAGCGCGGCCACCGCGCCGAGCCGGGCGACCTCGTGGCGAACGCGAGGGGGGTGCGCAGGCATCGGGTCAGCGTACCGCGGGGGGCGGTCGACTCAACGCCCGCCGGCCCGGGCGAGTCGGGCCGCGTCGCGGCGCAGGCGTCGCATCCCCTCGTCATCGCTGGGGTAGAAGCCGCGGACCCGCCCGTCGGCATCGACCAGCAGCATCCGCTCGCTGTGGGCGATGGCCCCGATGGGATCCCCGGGGTCGCCGACGGCGTCGGCGGCGAGCTGGAGGGCGTCGAGGACCGCTCGGACCTGGTCCGGGGTCCCGGTGAGGAAGGTCCAGCGGTGGAAGTCGGCGCCGTAGCGCCGGCCGTACTCGGCCAGCACGTCGGGCCGATCGTGGCTCGGGTCGACGCTGATGGACACCAGCCGGATGGGCACGCCGCCGAGGGGTCGGTCGGGGAGGTTGCGCTGGAGCCACGCCATCTTGCTGGTCAGCAGGGGACAGACGTCGGGACAGCGGGTGAAGATGAAGTCGAGGACGGTCACCTGGCCGCGCAGCTCGACGGCCCGGTGCGCGCCTCCATCCTGGTCCACGAGGTCCCAGTCGGGGACCGCGGCGTAGCGGGGCAGGTCGGGCGGCCAGGTCCAGGCGGACCATCCCGCCAGGGCAAGGAGCAGCACCAGGGCGAGCCACGGCCAGGCCCGGCGGAGCCCGGAGTGCGGTGGAGGGGGAGCGGTCACACCAGGATGTCGACCACCAGGGCCGTGAAGATGCCGGTCAGGTAGACCAGGGTGGTGAGGAAGAAGCGTCGTGCCCAGCGCGCTCCTCCCCGGTTGAACCAGCCATCGGCCGCCTGGTAGACGAGGACCGCGCCGATGGCCGATCCGGTGACGGCGGTGGGGAGGCCGGCGTAGCCGAGCTTGAGGAGCAGCAGCGGCAGGGGGAACAGCCCGAGGGTGTAGAGGAGCATCCGGGCGCGGGTGGCTTCGTGGCCGAACTCCGCGGCATGGACCACCAGGCCGGCGGCGGTGTACTGGGCTTCCCGGTACATGCCGATGGCCAGGGTGTGGGGCACCTGCCAGAGGAACAGGATCCCGAACAGGACCAGCGCCGGCGTGTCGACGGTGCCGGTGGCGGCCGCCCACCCGATGACCGGGGGCAGGGCCCCCGAGATCGCCCCCACCAGGACCGACAGCGAGCTGCGCCGCTTCATGGGGGTGTAGACCAGCACGTAGAGCAGCAGGGCGATGGCGGCGAGCAGCCCGGACAGCGGCGTCGCAGCGAGGGTCAGCATGGCGATGCTGACCACGGAGAGGACCAGCCCGAAGACCAGCGCGACGCGGGGATCCAGGCGGCCGGCGGGCAGGGGGCGGGAGGCGGTCCGGGCCATGTACCGGTCGCTGTCGCGCTCGATGTAGCAGTTGAGGACGTTGGCCCCGGCCACGACCATCGTGGTCCCCACGATGGCCGCCAGGGCCCGTCCCGCGGGCAGGTCGACCGGTGCCAGCGCCAGGCCCCCGCCGGAGGTGAACAGCACCAGCGACGACAGGCGGGGCTTGGTCAGGGCCAGGAGGTCCCGGGCC
>RFKJ01000170.1 GCA_003694325.1 Deltaproteobacteria bacterium | reverse complement strand
GCAGCACGGTCTGCTGGCGCCGCGGCGACGGACCCCGAGCGGGTCGCACAGGCGGTGCCGGAGAGGGCGAGGGTGCTGCCGAGGGCAACGGCAATGGCTGGCGTCATGGCGGGCTCCGCGGTGGGCGTGGAGTGTACCGCCGGGCTGTCGGAGCCTGGCGGGCCCGCCCCCCGCAGCGGCGGGGGACGCGAGGGTGCGGTGACGGCCAGGACCAGCGCTTCCTTGGCGCGGTCGATGTCGTCGCCGGTGATCGGCGTGGGCGCGGGCACCGGATCGCGCCGCGTGAGGTGGTAGGCCAGGGCGTTGACCAGGAAGGGCTGCCCCCGCGTCCAGAACCACGCCCGGTCGACGGCGTCGTCGGTGAAGGGCTGGCCGGTGTCGTCGGTGTGCTGGGCGTACAGTTCAGCGATCTCGTCGCGGTCGAAGTTGCGCAGGGTCAGGGACTCGGCCTTGATGTTGAAGGGGCTGCCCGGGTCGGGCGGCAGACCGCCCTTGGACTGCACCCCTTGGCCTGCACCAGGCAGTCCTCCAGATCGCGCAGGCCGACCGGCACGATGCTGGAGGGGAAGGCGCGGGGGCGCCGGGGGAAGCCGCTGCGGAGCTGGGCGAGGAAGCTCACCATGGCTTCGCCCTCGATGGTGTCGACTTCGTCGAGCATCCGCACGGTGGGGACCGGGTGCAGCGCCATGGCCCACCGCCGCGGGAGCTGCCCGAGCTGCGTCCCCACCGCGGGGGCGACACTGGGCCGGGCCGGTGGCTGGTCCGCCGCCGGAAGGTCGATGTCCGCTGCGTCCCCGATCGCCTGCACCCACCGGGGCTCGACATCGGCCAGCGACGGCGTCTGCCGGCTGGCTCCCAGCGAGACGTGCAGCGCCACCTGCCCCTCTGCCCGTAGCTCTTCGGCCAGGGCGCGCATCGCCGTCGTCTTGCCCGTCGGGCGGGCGGCGGACCTGTCGTCGGCAACAACCGGGCAACGACCACCGCGCCCCACTTGCCACCGGTCCCGTCGCGCGTGACGAGACCGCATGGCTCCCCTTGGTTTTCACGTGACCTTCCGCCTGGCGGACAGCCGGGTCATCGCTGGCGACGCAGCCGAACAGCGACGCCTCGCCCGGTCGTTGCTGACGGTCCTGCAGCCCTTCGGTCTGTTGGCCTTCCGGTGCGCGGACACGCATGGTCACCTCGAGCTGGTCGAGCCCGAAGACCGGGCCCGAGAAGCGGCGAGACGGGCCCTGGTGGGGTTGAGCGGTGCGCTGCGACTGCCCGTGCAGTTCCAGCGCGCCCACCTCGAACCCATCTTCGACCACTGGCACCTCCGCAACACGCTGCACTACGTGTTTCGGCAGGACAGCCGGCACGGGTTCGGCCACGACCCTCACCACGACGCCAGCAACCTGCCCGACCTGCTCGGCCTGCGGGTGATCGGCACCTGGACCGCCCGGCACGTCCGTCGGCACCTGCCGCGGGTGGACCGGGCGGCTCTGCTGGACCACCTCGGCGCGCCGGACCTGGACGAGCGGCCGCTCGTGTTGGACCGGCTGGCTGACGCTGCGGCGGCAGCCGTCGGGGTGGCCGGCCTCGATGGACGCAGTGCCGCTGTCGTCGAAGCGCGACGCGCTGCGGTGCACGTCGCCCGGTCGCAGATGCAGACCGCCGAGCTGGCCGCGAGCCTGTCGTGCTCCGCGCCAACGGTCCGACGGCTGGCGGCGTCGACGCCAGACCCACGCGTCGTGCGGGCGGTCGAGGGCCAGCTCCGCCTGCGAGCTGGACGCGAGGACGACGCGGCCTTCGTCCTCGCGCGGCCAGGTGCGGACCGCCGGCCGGACAGCGACGACGAGTAGAGAGGCGCTCACAACGCGGGGGTGGTCCGGGACCTCTTGGCACTTATGAGCGCCCACGCCGCCCTCCCTGCCTGCGGGGCGCTCACAACGTAGGGGTGGTCCAGGAACTCGGGGCAGTTGTGAGCGCCCACGTCGCGGGTGCACAGCCCCGGAGGAGGGGCGAGGAGCGGCTCTGCTACGATGCCCGCCGGCCTTGCGTCGCAGAGACCGGTGTTCGGAGGTGTCGAGTCCCCATGGCCGAGCGCCTCCCGCCATCCGCGCCGCCCCTTCCACCACGCGCACGGCCCCGCCCCCGCGGTTGGCCCGCGTGGGCGCTCACCTGGCTGTCGATCCTGGCGGCGACGGTGGCGACCGCGCTGATGATGGCGCGCCTGTCGGCCGAGGGTGCGCGGGCGGCGGTGGAGGCGGCACTCGCCGACCAGCTCGTCGCCCAGGCCGGCCAGGCCGACGCCGCCCTGCGCGAGCTGCCGGTGGAGGTGCTCGTAGCCATGGGCGGCGATCGCAGCGCCGCGGACCTGTCGGCGCGCCTTGACGCGCTCGGGGCCGGCGGAGGACTTCGCGGCGCGGCCCTGCTGGGCCCCGACGGACTGGTCGTCGGCAACGGCGGACGCTGGCTGCCCGGCGCCGCCGAGCAGGATCTCATCGACCAGGCGCTGGCCGGTCGCCCTGTCGCGGGACCGCTGTACCGCGACCGCAGCGGCGAACTGTACGGCACCGCCTACCACGCCCTGACCGGCCATCCGGGCTTCGTCGTCGCGGTCGAGGGCAGCGCTGCCACGCTGGGCGCCATCGATGCCCTGGAGCGTGACCAGCGACGCGCCGCCGTCGCCTCTGCCGCCCTGGCCGCGCTGCTGGGGGCGGTGCTGGCGGCGCTGGTGTCGGGTCCCCTGAGCCGGCTGGGGCGCGAGCTGTCCGCGGCGCGACCGGGGACCCCCCCCGATGCCATCGGCGAGTACGCCGTTCGCGAGGTTCGGCAGGTCGCGGCGGCGGCCCGGCAACTCCTGGCGGCCATCCAGGAGCGGGACGCCGAGTTGCAGGAGAACCACCGCCGCGAGGTGGAGCGGCTGAACCGGATGGCCGCCGAGATCGCCCACGAGGTCGGCAACCCGCTCAACGCCGTGAGTCTCTCCGTCGAGAGGCTGGCGACGATGGACGACGTGCAGCGCCGGGCCCGGGTGGTGGCCCGGCTGCGGGAACAACTCGCCGAGCTGTCGACCATCGTGGACCGCCTGCGCGACCTGACACGGCCGCTGTCACCCGACCGCGCGATGGTGGACCTTGCCGAGCTGGTGGCGGTGGTGGGGGAGGAGGTGCCCGGGTTGACTGTGCAGATGGAAGGGCTCGACGGCTTGCGCATCGTCACCGACCGGGCGATGGTCGCCGAGATCATCCGCAACCTGGCGCTCAACGCCGCCCAGGCCGGCGCGCGGCGCCTCGACGTGGAGGTGGCATCGCTCCAGCCCGGCCTGCTGGTCCTGTCGCTGCGCGATGACGGGCCGGGGATCCCGGAAGACCAGGCCGAGCAGGTGTTTTCCTGGTTCCATACCACCCGGGCCACCGGCAGCGGCCTCGGCCTGCCCCATGCCCGCCGTGTCGCCCAGGCGCTGGGTGGTCGCCTGGAGCTGGTCGAGCTCCGCCCCGCCACCTTCCTCCTCTCCCTCCCGACGTCGTGAGCCCCTCCATGCGCTCCGCCCCGCCTTCCGGTGCACCCTCCTCCCCATCCGCGGCGGGCTCCCGCACCGACCCCGCCACCATCTTCGTCGTCGACGACCACCGGGCCAGCGCCGAGGCTCTCGGCGAGCTGCTCGAAGACGATGGCCACCGGGTGCGGACCTTCACCTCGCCCGAACCCGTGCTCGGCGCGCTGCGAGAAGCCGCGGAGGCGTCCGCCCCCGTGGACCTGCTCATCACCGACCTGCGGATGGACGGCATGGATGGCGTCGAGCTGCTGCGAGGAAGTCTCGGGCTCGATCCGAGCCTCCCGGTGATCATCGTGACCGCCCACGCCACCATCCCGCGGGCCGTCGAGGCGACCCGTGCGGGCGCCTTCAGCTTCCTGACCAAGCCCATCGACATCGAGTCGTTGCGGGTGCAGGTCCGCAACGCCCTGGCGATGCGGAAGCTGAGTCGGGCGGTCCAGGCGAGGACCGACGATCCCGATCCGATCATCGGGCACTCGGCCGCCCTCCAGCGTGCGCTGGCCGCGGCGGATCGAGCGGCGGCCACGGACATGACGGTGTTGATCACCGGCGAGAGCGGTACGGGCAAGGAACTGTTCGCTCGGCGCCTCCACCGGCGATCCCGGCGCAGATCGGGGCCGTTCGTGCCGGTGAACTGCGGCGCGCTGCCCGAAGGGCTCATCGAGGCCGAGCTGTTCGGTGCCGCCCGGGGCAGCTACACCGGCGCGCACCGGGACCGCGAGGGGCTGGTCGAGAGCGCGGACGGGGGTACGCTGTTCCTCGACGAGGTGGGCGAGCTGTCCCCGGCCGCACAGGTGCGGTTGCTGCGGGTACTGCAGGAGGGGACGATCCGACGGCTGGGGGAGAACCGCGATCGCCGGGTGGACGTGCGGGTCGTCGCCGCGACCCACCGGGACCTGCGGGACGGTGGGTTTCGGGCAGACCTGTACTACCGCCTCAACGTGATCCCCATCGCGTTGCCGCCGCTGCGGGCTCGGGGCGACGACGTGCTGCTCCTGTTCGGGCGGGCCCTGCGACGGGCCTGCGCCGAGGTGAGGCGCCCGGTGCCGCGGGTGTCCGACGAGGCCATGGATGCGCTCCTGTCGTGGAGCTGGCCGGGCAACGTGCGCGAGCTGCTGCACCTGGCCGACCGCATCGCGGTGCTCTGCCCGGGAGAGGTCGTCGAGCTGGCCGACCTCCCCGAGGAGATGGTCGCCGCACGCCGCGACGCGGACACCGTGGTCCTGCCGTCGGGAGACTTCGACCTCACGGGCTGGCTGGAGGGCCTGGAGGAGCGGGCGTTGCGGCGGGCGCTGGCCCGCCACGACGGCGTCAAGGCCCGGGCGGCGGCCAGCCTGGGGCTGGAGCGGACGGCGCTGCGCTACAAGCTCAAGAAGTACGGGATCGAGGGGTGAGGCTGCGGCTGCCGCTGCTGTGGCTCGCGCTGTGGGGCTCGGCG
>RFKJ01000169.1 GCA_003694325.1 Deltaproteobacteria bacterium | reverse complement strand
CGGGAGGCCTGCATGGGCCACCCGGGCGTTCGCGCACCCGGCGGTCGGCCCGGCGACCGGGTGCGGGCGGCACCCCCGCCGATGACGGGACGACGCGGTCGCGGCGGCGCGGCAGCCTCGCGCCCGGCGCCGCCCCCCCGCCGCCGGTTAGCGGGAGGTGCCGTGGAGGATGTCGTGACCGCACCGTCGACCGAACCCGTCTTCGAGCTTCCCGACCACATCGCCCCCGACGCCCTGGTCGAGTGCGTGCCCAACTTCAGCGAGGGACGCGACCCGGCGGTCATCGCCGAGATCACCCGGGTCATCGAGGCCACCGACGGGGTCACCCTCCTCGACGTCGACCCCGGCAAGGCCACCAACCGCACGGTGGTCACCTTCGTCGGCACCCCCGCCGCCGTCCTGCTGGCCGCCTGGCGGGCCATCGCCAAGGCCGCCGAGCAGATCGACATGCGCCACCACCAGGGTGCCCACCCTCGCATGGGGGCCACCGACGTCTGTCCACTGGTGCCGGTCCGGGGCATCACCATGGAACAGTGCGCCGAGCTGGCCCACATCCTCGGCGCCGCCGTGGGAGAGGGACTGGGGGTGCCGGTCTACTACTACGAAGCCGCCGCCACCCGGCCCGAGCGGGCCAACCTCGCCGCCGTCCGGGCGGGCGAGTACGAGGGGCTGGCCGCCCGCCTCGTCGAGGGCGGGGACCCCCCCGACGCCGGGCCGACGCTGTGGTCCGACGATGTCGCCCGCACCGGGGCCACCGCCATCGGGGCCCGGCCCTTCCTCATCGCCTTCAACATCAACCTCAACACCACCCACACCCGCAAGGCGATGAAGATCGCCGCCCTGATCCGCGAGAAGGGCATCATCCGCCGCGATGAACGGGGCGAGATCGTCCGCGACGCCGACGGGCGGGCCGTCCGCGACCCCGGCCTGTTCAAGAAGGTCAAGGCCATCGGCTGGTACATCGAGGAATACGGCCGCTGCCAGGTCTCCATCAACTTCACCGACTACACCGTCAGCTCTCTGCACGACGTGGTCGACGCCACGCGGCGGGTCGCCGACCAGGAGGGCGTGGTCGTCACCGGCAGCGAGCTGGTCGGGCTGGTGCCGCTGGACGCGATGCTCCGGGCCGGGCGCCACTACCTGGCCCGCCAGGGGCTCAACCCGGGCGCCCCCGACAGCGAGCTGGTCGAGGTCGCCATCCAGTCCCTGGGGCTGCGGGACCTGGGTCCCTTCGACCCCCGGGAACGGATCATCGAGTACCGCATCCAGCAGGACGGGCCGCTGGTCGGCAAGACCGTGCGCGATTTCGTCGACACCCTGGCCAGCCGGGCACCGGCCCCCGGGGGCGGCTCGGTCGCCGCCCTCTGCGGCGCGCTCAGCGCCGGCCTGGTCGCCATGGTGGGCCAGCTCACCACCGGCAAGAAGGGCTACGAGGCGCAGGCCGAGGCCCAGAACGATGCCGCCGTGGCTGCCCAGGCGCTCAAGGAGGGCTTCCTGGCGGACATCGACGCCGACACCGCCGCCTTCAACGGCATCATGGCCGCGTTCGCCCTGCCGAAGGGCACGCCGGAGGAGAAGCGGGCCCGCCGTGCAGCCATCCAGGCCGCCACCCGGGAGGCCATCGAGGTGCCCCTGCGGGTCCTCGAGCGCACCGTGCAGGCCCTGCCGCTCATCGAGGTCGCCCTGCAGGGCAACGACAACGCCCGTTCGGACGCGGCCGTCGCCGCGCTGACCGCCCGGGCCTGCGCCGAAGGGGCCTTCTACAACGTGCGCATCAACCTCGGCAGCTTCCGGGACGAGGCCTTCGCCGCCGAGGCCCGACAGCGGGCCGACGCCGCGCTCGCGACGGTGCGGCAGTTCTGCGACGAGGTGTCGGCGCGCATGGCCGACGAGCTGTAGACCGACCCGTCGAGGACCCTCCCTCCCTCACAGGTCCCTCGTTCAGGGGGCGTCGACGCTGCCCGCTTCGGCCACCGGGGACCCCCAGGGAGGCGCGCTCGGCTTGTCCCCGAGCAGCTCCTCGACCTCCTTCCGCCCGAGGTCCTCCTTGTCCAGCAGAGTGGCGGCCAGCCGGTCCAGCCGGTCGCGGTGGGCCCGCAGGGCGGCGACGGCCTGCTTGTAGCAGCCGTCGATGATCGCCACCATCTCCGCGTCCATGGCCTCCTCCAGCCGCTCGGAGACCGGCGCCTTCTGCCAGCCCTGGGACAGGAACCCGGGGCCCGACTGCTGGACCAGCGACAGGTTGGGCGCCGCCTCCCCCATGCCGTAGACCTGCAGCATCTGGCGGGCGATCTGGCTGGCCTTCTCCAGGTCGTCCGACGCCCCGGTGGAGACCTCGCCGAAGGTGACCTCCTCGGCGGCCCGCCCACCGAGCAGGATCCGGATCCGGTCCAGCAGCTCGGTGCGGGACATCAGGTAGCGGTCCTCCAGCGGCATCTGCAGGGTGTAGCCCAGCGCCCCCTCGCCCCGCGGAATGATGGAGACCTTCTGGATCGGGTCCGCTCCCGGGGTGAGGTGGCCGATGAGGGCGTGGCCGGCCTCGTGGTGGGCGATGCGCCGGCGCTCGTGGGGGGAGACGACCCGGCTCTTTCGCTGGGGACCGGCGATGGTCCGCTCGATGGCCGCCTGGAAGTCGGCCATGTCGATGGTGTCGCTGTTCCGCCGGCTGGCCAGGATGGCGGCCTCGTTGCAGACGTTGGCGATGTCGGCGCCCACCATGCCCGGGGTCTGGGCGGCGAGGGCCTCGAAGTCGACATCGTCCCCCAGGCGCAGCTTGCGGGTGTGGATCTTGAAGATCGCCACCCGGCCGGCGTGGCTGGGGCGGTCCAGGACGATGCGCCGGTCGAAGCGGCCCGGTCGGAGCAGCGCCTTGTCGAGGATCTCGGGGCGGTTGGTCGCGGCGATCAGGACCACGCCCGCGCTGGTGTCGAACCCGTCCATCTCGACGAGGAGCTGGTTGAGGGTGTTCTCCCGCTCATCGTTGCTCACCCCGGGGATCCCGCTTCCGTCCACCCGCGCCTTGCCGACGGCGTCCAGCTCGTCGATGAAGATGATGCAGGGCGCGCGGCGCTTGGCCTCGTCGAACAGGTCCCGCACCCGGGCCGCGCCGACCCCGACGAACATCTCCACGAAATCCGACCCGCTCAGGCTGAAGAAGGGGACCCCGGCCTCGCCGGCGATCGCCCGGGCCAGCAGGGTCTTGCCCGTCCCCGGCGGCCCCACCAGCAGGATCCCCTTCGGCAGCTTGGCGCCGAGGCGCTCGTAGCGAGACGGGTCGTGGAGGAACTCGACCACCTCGCGGGTCTCCTCGATGGCCTCGTCGACGCCGGCGAGATCGCTGAACCGGACCCGGGCCTCCTCGTCGACTTCGTAGATGCGGGCGCGGTTGCGACCGATGCTCAGCATCCCCGGCCCCTTGCCCATCCGCTGGATCAGCGCCCCCCAGATGAGGAACAGGATCCCGAAGGGAACGATCCAGTTCATGATGACGGTCTGCAACCACCGCGACTCGATGCGGGCCCGGAAGTCGACGCCGTGGGCCAGCAGCAGCGGGACGAGGTCCGGGTCCTTGACCGGCACGACGGTGAACCGCCGCCGCTGGACCTGCGCGCCCGATGCCTCGCCGCCGGAGCCGCCGCCGGTGAGCTGCTTCCACAGGTGACCGAGGTGCCAGGGGGCCGGCCGGGCCGGCACCTCCAGGGTGTCGGACCCCTCCGTCTCGTCCGAACCGCCCGCGGCGCCCGGCGCCGGGGTGCCGGTCGGGTCCGCGTTGTCGACCTCGTCGCCCTCCGCCACCCGCTCGCCGTAGATGAGGCGATCGGTGATCACCACCCGGCGGACCTGGCCCTCGGCCACCTCCTGGCGGAACCGGCTGTAGGAGATCTCCTCGGCATCGACGCCCGAGAACAGGGTCGCCTGCAGGATCGAGAAGATGAGGAACAGGAGGAGGTAGTAGTAGAGCGAGAACCGCCACCGCTTCCCGAGG
>RFKJ01000168.1 GCA_003694325.1 Deltaproteobacteria bacterium | reverse complement strand
GGGGCCGGTACTCCCTTGCTGCGGGGGTTCTCCCTGGCGCTGGAGGCGGGCCGACTCACCGTGTTGGTGGGCCCCTCGGGTTGTGGCAAGTCCACGCTCCTGCGCCTGGTCGCGGGCCTGCTGCCGGCGGACGCCGGGCGGGTGGAGCCGGGCCGGTCGCCGCCCGGTACCACCGCCTTCGTGTTCCAGCAGCCCACCCTGCTGCCCTGGCGGAGCGTGGCCGACAACGTGGCCCTGCCGCTGGAGCTTCTGGGATGGCCCGGGGCGCAGCGACAGCGGGAGGTGGCGCGGGCCCTGGCCGAGGTCGAGCTGACCGAGGCGGCCGGCCTGTTGCCGCGGGCTTTGTCGGGGGGCATGCAGATGCGGGTCAGCCTGGCGCGGGCGTGGGTGGGACGCCCGCGGCTCGTGCTGCTCGACGAGCCCTTCGCGGCGCTGGATGCCCTGACCCGTCGCCGCCTCCAGGCCCGGTTCCTCGCCCAGTGGGAGGCCCGGCGACCGACGGCGGTGCTGGTGACCCACGACATCGACGAAGCCCTGCTCCTCGCCGATCGGGTCGTGGTGCTGGGCGGCGAGCCCCTGGAGGTGCGCGCCGACATCGCGGTCCCCCTGGCGCGTCCCCGGACCCCGACCATGCGGCACGACCCGGCCCTGGCCGCCATCGCCGCCCGGGTGGAGTCGGTGCTGTGAGGGTCCTGGCGCCAGCCGCCGTCGCGCTCGCGGCGCTGCTTTTGTGGGCCGCCCTGGCCTCGGTCACCTCGCCGGTGCTGCTGCCGGCTCCCCTGGACGTGGCCCGGGCCCTGGTCGAAGGGCGGGCGTCGCTCGCCGAGGCCACGCTGCACACGGCCCTGGCCAGTCTCGGCGGCCTGGGGATCGCCACGCTGCTCGGGCTGTGCGGGGCGGTGCTCTTCCACCTGTCGCGGACCCTGGAGCTGGCGCTCTACCCCTACGCGCTGGTCATCCAGACGCTGCCGGTCATCGCCGTGGCCCCGCTGCTGGTGGTGTGGTTGGACTACGGCACGCCGGTCGCCGTGGCTTCAGCGGCCATCGTCTCCTTCTTCGTGGTGCTGACCTCGGCGCACCGCGGCCTGTCGGCGGCCGATCGCGGGCAGGTGGAGCTGCTGCGACTCTACGGGGCGAGCCGCTGGCAGGAACTGCGGCTCCTGCGGCTCCCGGCGTCGCTGCCCCACGTGCTGGCCGGCCTGCGCAGCGCCGGCGGGCTCGCCGTCATCGGCGCGGTCGTCGGTGAATTCGTCGGCAGCAACGGGGTCCCGCGGTCGCTCGGCTACGAGGTGCTCTACGCCATCCGGACATCGAGCACCGACCACAGCTTCGCGGCCATCGTCTGCGCCTCGGCGCTGTCATCGGGCTACTTCCTCGTGGTTCGGCTGGCCGAGCGGCTCGTCGTGGGACGCTGGTCGGAGGAGGACTCGTGATCGCTGCCCTGCTGGTGTTGCCCATCGCCCTGCTGGCCTGCTCGGGGGGCCGGACCTCCGAGCAACCCGATGCCCCCACCCCGGAAGGGGACCCGGCCCCCATCGCGGTCCGCCTGGCCCTCAACTGGTTTCCGGAGCCGGAGTTCGGCGGCTTCTACCAGGGAGTGCTGGACGGCACCTACTCCGCCGCCGGGTTCGACGTCGAGATCATCCCCGGCGGACCGGGCGCGCCGACCCTGGAGCTGCTGGAGAGCGGCAAGGCGGAGGCCGCCATCACCTCGGCGGACGACCTGCTCGTCAAGCGCGACAAGGGAGTGCGGGCGGTGGCGCTGTGGGCCGGTTTCCAGCGGACGCCGGTCGGCCTGATGGCCCACGCCGACAGCGGCCTGGAGCGGATCCCCGACCTGCTGGACCACCCGGAGCTGCGGGTGGCGGTGGAGATCGGCAGCCCCTTCCAGCGCTGGTTGTGGCAGGCGATGGGCTTCGAGGGCAAGGTGGCCACCGTGCCGACGACCGGGTCCGTCGCCGCGTTCCTGGCCGATCCGCGGCTGGTGCAGCAGGCCTACATCACCTCCGAGCCCTGCGTGGCCCGGGCCCGGGGGGTCGAGGTGCGGTTTCTCGCCGCAGCCGACGTGGGATGGAACCCCTACGGGACGGTCCTTGCCGTCGCCGACCCACCCCCACCCTGGGCCGAGGACTTCCGGCGGGCGACCAGGCAGGCCTGGACGGCCTACCTCGCCGATCCCGCCGCCGCCAACCAGCGGATTGCGCAGGACAACGACCAGCTCACGGCCGAGCTGCTGACCTGCATCAGCGACGCCCAGCGACCCTACGTCACGGGCGAGGATGGGCTGGGGGCGATGACCGAGGCCCGGTGGAGACAGACTCGTGACGCGCTGGTGACGGTGGGCGTCCTGAAGCCTGACAGCCGGATCGAGGGTGCGTGGATATCATCGGTGCAAGGAGCGGCCCCCACCCCGTGATCGCCCCGGCCATCCCGCCGGGTGTTCCGGCTGCGGGGGGCGTGATCCCGGCTGTCGACCGCACCCGGGAGAGGAGCCTGGTGGTGCAGGACGTGGACATTCCGCCCGACAACCTGGGAGCCAACGCAGCCCGCCGGGCCTTCGAGGTGGCGCCACCGCCGCCGCCGGCCGCGCTGGAGCCGCGGTTGTGGTCGAAGCCGGTTCCGCGGCGCAAGGACTGGCGGCACTACTTCGGCGCGCTGGTGCTGCGGCTCTTCGGCTGGAAGCCGGAGGGGAACCCCCCCGACATCGACAAGTACGTGTTCATCGCGGCACCCCACACCTCGGGCTGGGACTTCCCCTTCATGATCGCCTTCGCCTGGTGGTGGGGGGTCGACATCCGGTGGCTGGGCAAGCACACCCTGTTCAAGGGGATCTGGGGGCCCTTCTTCCGGTGGTTCGGTGGGATCCCCGTGGACCGCAGCCAGCACCACGACATGGTCCAGGGCTTCGTGCGGGCCTTCGAGGAGCACGACGAGCTGGTCCTGGTCATCCCGGCCGAGGGGACCCGCGCGTACCGCGACTACTGGAAGAGCGGGTTCTACTGGGCGGCTCGGGGGGCCCACGTCCCCATCTGCCTGGGCTACCTGGACTTCGCGCGCAAGGTGGGCGGCTTCGGGCCGCTGCTGCGACCCACCCAGGACCTCTCCCGGGACATGGACTTCATCCGCGCCTTCTACAGCGGGATGCAGGGCAGGCACCCCGAGAAATTCAGTCGCATCCGGCTGCGCCAGGAGGACGAGGGGGTCTCGCCCCCCGGCGGTGGGCCCGAGGGCGATCGTTGAGCGGGGATGCGCCGCTGCTCGATGCGATCGG
>RFKJ01000167.1 GCA_003694325.1 Deltaproteobacteria bacterium | reverse complement strand
CGGCGTGGGCCATGACCCGGCCGAGATGGGTGAAGCCGTCGTGGTAGACCCGGTGCCCGGTGTACCAGCGGAAGTAGTCGTCGAGGATGCGTGCGCCCTCGAAGCTCAAGCCCAGGGGTCCGGCCCCCAGCTCCACCCCGTAGAGATTGGCCACCCCGGCCAGCGACGGGTACGGGACGCCACCGACCTCCAGGCCGATGATGTCCTCGGCCCCGTACTGCCACCACAGCTCGACGAAGTCGAGGCCGGTCACCGCGTCACGCCGCGATCCCCGGCCCGTCCAGCGCCCCACCGGAAGCGTCAGGCGGGCGTCCAGCGCCGCCATCTCGTCCTGGTCGGGTTCGACCCGGTCGGGATCGTCGTAGACATGGGGATCGGTCGGCAGCAGGAGCTGCCCCACCGATGGCATGGGCCTGCCCTGGCCGCCGAAGATGCCGACCCGGGTCGCGCCGATCTCCACCTCCGGCACCGGGAGGTAGCGGAGGTCCATCAACAGCCAGCCGGGCCGCACGACATCCCGTCGGGGCCCCGGGATCCAGCCCATCCCCAGCTCCCCGTGGACCCGCCCGAAGCGCTGGCCGGCGGCGCTGGTGCCGCTGATGGTGCCCAGGGGGGTCGGCGCGGCGTTGTCGGTCAACATCAACGAGCCGCGGTGCCCCGGTCCCACGTGGCGATCCCGGAGGCCGAACCCGGCGACGAGCCCCTTCCACGCCACCCCGGCCCACGCCTCGCGGACCCCGAGGCCGGCCGCCGCCGGCATTCCCCCGACATCCACCCTTCCCTCGGCGGCCAGGGACAGCTCCACCGGGCCCGGGTAGGCGCGGCCCTCGGCGCCGGCCCGCAACGAGAGCAGCCCCGGTTCCTCGTCACCGCCGTGGTAGTCCGGGACCAGGTTGCCGGCGGCCACCCCTCCCACCGGCTCCACCCGCCAGGGCGGCGGCATCCAGGGGGCGAGGCCCCGGGCCGCCACCAGCTCCGGGGCCAGGTCCTCGCCCAGCGCCTCCCCGAGGGCATCGGGGCCGTCTGCCTCCGGCCGGAGAAGCAGCCGCTCCGCCTGGCGCAGGCGGCTGTGGTCGCTGGCTCCGAGCACGCAGGGCAGCCCTTCGAGGCGACAGAGGCGCTCCACCCCCCGGGCCCAGGGGTCGTCGCGGGGGCCGCCCCGGGCAGCCGCCGGCGCCCAGGCCAGCGCACAGACCAGGGTCGGCAGCAGGGCGCGGGACGGCCGGCGCATGACTGCCGGAAGCGACGGCATCATCGGCATCGATGGACCGTAGCACGGCCCGCGGGTCCGGCCGCCCCGGGGCCGGACCGGTCGGCGGATCGAACCGGACCGGGCCGCGATCGGCGTGCTACCTTGCCCCCGCCCCCCGAGGAGATGCCCGCCTCGACCATGAACCCCGCTCGCGTCGCCGCGCTGGCCCTCCTCCTCGCCGGCCCACCGCTCGACGCCTGGGGGGCACGGGATGACCCGCCGCCGGCGGACGAGTCTTCCCTCCTCCTGCCGCCGCCCACCCGACGGCCGCCGCTCGGTCGCGTCTACCTCGACCGCTGGCAGCAGGCGACCACCGAGGTCATGTCCGGCCCCGGGGCCTCCACGCTGTACCGGGACACCGCCAACCGGCTGTCGGCCTGGTGGCGGCTCTACGAGTACGACCGCGAGCGTCCCTGGCTCGACGACGCCGACGCCGACCGGGCCCGGCAGCTCGCCGAGCTGGGCGCGATCGCCGGGTTGGAGCGGATGTTGCGGGCCACCTTCGAGCGGGACGAGACCCTGGGCCCGCTGTACCGCATCGCAGCGACGGTCTCGGGCGCCCACCTCGAGATCCGTCCCCGCCCCGGTGGCCCCCACCTGCGCTACAACCCCGAGGTCCGGCCGGCTCGCGCCGCCGAGGCCGACATCGAGGATGCCCCGGAGGCGCCCCACGCCCGGACCGGCCGACGCCAGCGGCCCCCGGTCGCCCGGACCGGGGTCAGCTTCGACATCATCGACGCCGACGACAGCGACGACGGCATCGATCCCGAGCTGGCCCTGGTCGCCTACCTCGAGCTGCGCAACCTCGGCGTGGACGCCGGCCGCGTGCAGTGGTCCGACACCCGCCCCGGCGCCGACGTGGAGTACGCCGGGAGCTGGAGCCTGACGCTCCGCCAGGGCCTCGTCGGGGAGCTGTCGGCGATGGCCCGGCTCGTCGGCCAGGAGTCCGCGGGCTGGCGCCCGGCGCGGGCCACCGCCGGCCTCGACCTCCTGCTGCCCGTGCGGTCCCCGTGGGTGCTCCGGCCCCAGCTCACCCGACGCTTCCCCCGCCCCGATGGCGACCCGCCGACCCCCGGCGAGTGGCGGGCCATGGTCCTGCTCCAGGCCCGCCTCGCCTGGCGGCTGCCGCAGCCCCACGGCGCCTGGCGGCTGGGCGACCGGGTCGACCCCCGGCGATGACCGCGACGACCGATCAGCCGCCGGTCGCCGGCCGGATCCGCCGAAGCGCCTGGTTGGCGTTGTAGGAGACGTAGGGGTCGCTGCTCTCCCGGAGGCGGGTCAGCACCGGCAGGGCCTTCATGTCGCCGAGCTGCCCCGCGGCCCAGATGGCGTTGAGCGGCGGCCGGGTATCGGCCGTCTCCTCGAGGAGGGAGACGATCGGGTCGACGCCCCGCGGGTCCGGCATCCGCCCCAGGGCGTCGATGGCCTCCCGGCGCACGTCGGGGGAGGGGTCGGCGGTGATCATCGACGCCAGCTTGGGCACCGCGTCCCGCGCATCCAGCGCGATGAGGCTGGCGATGGCGTTGAGCCGCACCTGTTCGCTGGGGTCGTCCAGGGCCCGGATCAGCCCCTCGATGACCACCGGCGAGTTGAAGTTCCGCGCCCGCCGGGCGGTGTCCTCGCGCACGGCGGGGTTCTCCGAGGCCAACTGGGCCGCGACGTCTTCGGGAGACGGACCACAGGCCAGCAGCAGGGTCGCCCAGAGCAGGGTCACGCCGCACCTCCGGTGGAACCCTGGTCTCCCACGCCTTCCTCCGAAGCCTTGGCGCGGTCGCCGTCGGCGCCCTCCTGCCCGTAGCGGCGGTAGGCCTTGTAGTAGTAGCCGTAGCCGCTGCTGACGAAGTCCAGCTTGTTGAGCACGACCCCCACCGGCTCCAGCCCGGCGACCTCGAACCGGTTCTTCATCTCGGTGACCAGCTTGCGGCTGGTACTGCCGCTCTCCACCACCAGGATCATGCCGTCCACCGCCCGCCCGATGACGATGGCGTCGTTGACCACCAGGCAGGGCGGCGTGTCGACGATGACGACGTCGTACTGCTTGCGGAAGTCCAGGAGGAGCTGCCGTAGCCGGAGACTCTCGACCAGCCGGGCGGGGTCCGCCGGGGTCGGGCCGCTGGTCAGCAGCGACAGGTTGGGCACCGTCGTCTCCTGGACGGCGTCCTCGAAGCTGGCGGTGCCGGTGAGGACATCGGTGAGGCCGACGTGGTTGCTCACCAGCGGGAAGTTGCGGTGCTGCGCGGGCCGCCGCAGGTCGCAGTCGACGATCAGCACCCGCTTGCCCTCCCGGGCGAAGCTGATGCCGAGGTTGACCGAGAAGGTGCTCTTGCCCTCCGAGGGAACGGCCGACGACACCGCGATGAGCCGGAGCGGCTTGTCCAGCGACGCGTACATCAACCCGTTGCGGATCGTCCGGTAGGACTCGGCGATGGGATGGGTGGTGGCCAGCTCGTCGATGACCCGCCGCTCCCCGGTCAGCTTGAACCGGGGGACGACCCCGAGCTTGGGGACCTCCCACACCATCGACAGCTCCTCGGGCGTCCGCACCGTGTCGTCGACGTACTCGAGGAGGAAGGCCAGGCCGAACCCGAACACGCCGCCGGCGATGATGCCGAAGACTGCGTTGACCAGCAGCTTCGGGCTGTAGTGCCGCTCGGGGGCGACCGCCGGCTCGACGAGCTGCATGTCGCTGACCAGCATCGACTCAGCGACCCCGACCTGGTAGTTCTGCTCCTGCAGGGACTTGTAGACGTTCTCGGCGGCCTCGGCGGCCAGCTCGAGCTGCGACATGTGCCGCATCTTGTCGGGGTAGGTGCTGAACTGCTCGGTGGTCCGCTGGATCGAGGCGTCGATCTCGGCGCCCTTCTTGACCAGCCCGGCAAGCTGGGCCTCGTACTGCTCGACGGTGGGGTCGAGGGCGTGCTGGGCAGCCAGGGCCTCGGCGAGCTGGGCCTCGGTCTCGGCGATGAGCTTGTCGAGGTTCTGGATGTCGGGGTGCTCGGGGGTCTTGTCGGTCAGCTCGTTGGCCCGCTTCTGCCGCAGGTTGGTCAGGTCGTCCTGCAACCGGGCCACCAGCTTGTTGGCTGCCGAGGTGGTCGCCGCCACCTGGTCGACCGACTCCCGTCCCTGGAAGGCCCGGGCCCGGGCCAGGCGGGCCCGCGTCTCCTGGAT
>RFKJ01000166.1 GCA_003694325.1 Deltaproteobacteria bacterium | reverse complement strand
CCGTGGCCGCGACCGCGTCCGGGCGCTGCACCCCGGCCCGCTGGAGCGCCGCTCGGACCGTCGCCACCACCTTGTCGGCATGGGAGCGACTGGCGAGTTCGGGGACGACCCCGCCGTACTCGGCGTGCACCTCCTGGCTGTGGACCACGTCGGACAGGACGACGGGGCGGTCCGCGGTGCCGTCCCCGGCGGACACCGTCCCCACCACCGCCGCCGCGGTCTCGTCGCAGGAGGTCTCGATTCCCAGCACCTTCATCCGTCCCTCGTGCCCCGCGGGCTCTCCCCCGACAAGTCCGACCCGGCGCGGCGCGGCGTCGGCCAGCCCCCGGGCGGGCTCCAGTCGAGGCCGTCGATGGGCGGGACGTCCGGGTCCACGCCGTTGCGGACCAGGACCTCGGCCACCAGGGCGGCGACCTCGCTGGCCAGCGCGGCGCAGAAGGCGGCGCGGTCGGCCCCGGTGAAGTCGGCGAACCGGGCCGTCAGCGCGTTGCAGATCACCCCGTCCGGGCACGGCCCGAGGTCCAGCCGCACCGGCCACAGGTCGGCGTACTCCTCGCTGGCGGCGCGCAGGGCCGGGGTCACCGGCCCCGTCGGGTCGGGGTCGCCGAGGAGCTGGCCCAGGACGAGCCGCCCGGCGACCACGCTGCCGCACTCTCCCTCGCCGGTGATCCCGCCCCGCCGAAGCGCCTGGTAGGCCGCCGATGGCAGGCCGAAGGTCTCGGCGATGGCGATGCCGCAGGACCGATGCGGCGTCAGCCGGCCCTCGTACAGCACCCGGCACTTGTCCCGGGCCGCCGCGACCCGCTGCTGCGCATCGTCGGAGAGCGGGCGCCGCCAGTCACCCACCGTGCACCACCTTCGCCCGGTAGCTCGCCCAGTCGAACCGGCCCTCGTCCTGCTCGCCGTCGTGGCAGCGCCGGCAGGTCTGCTCCGGCGGATCGCGCACGATGGACCCGGTGACCGCGTCGGCGGCCTCGCCCACCCCCGGGGGCTCCCCGGTGCTGGCGGCCTGCACGGCCTGGGCGATGTGCCGCCGCCCCGGTCCGTGGCAGGACTCGCAGCCGACCCCCTGCAGGGCCTCGGTCACCTCGGCCGGTGACTGCGGCCCGCCCGGGCGCTCGCCCCCGGTGACGTGGCAGCTCCAGCAGGAGAGGTCCTGGGTGCGCTGGCGCTGCTCCAGGCTGGTCCAGGCCGCGGCGTGCGGGGTCGCCTGCCACTGGGCGTGCTCGGCGCGGTGACAGGCCGCACACGCCGCGCTGCCCACGTAGTCCAGGGGCCGTTCCGCCACGGCCGTCGCCGGTGAGGCCGGGCGCTCGCCGCGGGACTGCTCGATGCGGGCGAGGGTGTCGGCCACCAGCCGCGCCGTGGCCTCGTCGTCGGCGATGTCGGCGTCGAGGTCCACCAGTTCGTTGTCCACCCGGTGTCGGGGCTCGGCCGCCACCTCCTGCATCAGCGCGAGGCGCTGCTCCAGCACCCCCAACTCGCCGGCGTAGAAGGCCTTCTGCCGCAGGGCCCGCTCCCGGGTCCGCTCGTCGGGCGCGTCGGCCCCCTCGGCGGCCAGCAGGGCCTCCGCCTTGGCGAGGCGGTCCCGGTATCGCTCGATCTTCCGCTCCAGGTCGGCGGTGCCCCCCGCTCCCACCCCGCAGCCGTCGGCCCCCTCCACGAAGTGCACCGTCGCCACCCCCAGGGCCTTGCCCCGGTTGCCCGACGACAGGTGCACCGTGGCGTGGGGGAGCTGGTTGGGGGTGGTCAATCGCTTGCCGACGTGGCCGTTGACCACGAAGTCGAGCCGGGGGTGCTGCTCGGCCAGGGCATAGTCGCCCGCCAGGTCCATCTGCGACAGCAGCACGACCGCGTCGAGATCGTCCGGAAGCTCGGCGAGCGCCGACGCCAGGGCGTCGTCGGGATCGGATGCCGTGCAGCCACCGACCCCTCCCTCGACCAGCGCCGGGTCGAGGGCCGACACGAAACCCAGGCGCACGCCCCCGTGCTCGGCCACCCGCCAGCGGGGCGCGCCGTGGCCCGGGCAGTCGAGGTTGGTGGCGACCACCGGGGTGTGGGCCGCCTCGGCCGCCGCGAACACCGCGTCGGCGCCCAGCGCCAGGTCTCCCTCGCCGGGGGTCCAGGCGTCGATCCCCCCCAGTTCCATGGCCGCGAGCTGCAGCCGCAGCTTCTCGACCTGTTGGTCCTTGCGGCCGCTGCTCACCCGCCGGCTCCGCCAGCCGGTGTCGCCGGCATCGACGACGAAGACGGGCAGGCCGGCGGCGTCGGCTTCGGCCCGCCGCTGCTTCAACACCGTGTTCCTGCGGGACAGACCGCCCCGGGGATGCTTCGGTCAGCCGCAGGGCTCGATCTCGCCCTCCATGCGGCCCGAATAGACCAGGGTGAAGCCGGCCGGGGCAGGGGCCTCGGGAGCGGCGGGCTTGCAGGACAGCAGCATCCACGCAGCGAGGAGCATCACACCTCCAGGGTCGGGGACCCTATCCCCCTCCGGCGTCAGGGATCCCCCGCCGACCCGGACGGCGGCTCGTCCTCGGGCAGCGCCTCCGACGGGATCCGCTCCCGCCGCGCCGCCTTCTCCAGGTCGCGGGCCTTCTTGCGGTTGCCCTCCCGGATCAGGTCCTGCACCACGCTGAACACCCGGTTGTCCGCCACGTAGACCGAGGGGCTCCCCTCGATGGCCACGTAGCGCCGGAGCCGCTCCCGCCCCTCGGCGTCCACCAGCGGCTCGGCCGGGGCACCGATCAGCACGACCCGCTCCTCGCCGGCGGCGTTGCGCAGCACCACTCGGGCCACCGGGTCATCCAACCCGTACTGGGAGAGGTCGCCGGGATGGTCGTCGACGAAGGCCTGGACCTCGAGCTCGGCGAGGTACCGGGCGACCCGCTTGGGGGTGCTGCCCGGGACCGGGACGCCGTCGCGCCACACCCACTGCTCGGCCGCGTAGCGGACGCCGGCTTCTCCCTCCAGGTCCTCGCCCGGCTCGGCCCGCAGGGTGGCGTCCACCGCCACCACGTCCTCCTCCCGCATCTGCACCACCCGCCGGTTGCGCAGTTCCTCGAGGTCGGCGCCGAAGTCGTCGAGCAGGCCGCGCCGGGCGATGTAGATGGTGTCGTCCCCCTCGACGAGGACGTAGGCGAGCTGCTCGTACTTGTTGTCGCTGGGCGCATCGGCCCCCACCCGCAGGCGCAGCGGCTCCCGGCTGGCAAAGCTCAGGGTGATGTCCAGCCGGGGGTGGTCGAGCCCCCACTCCGGGAGCCGGGCCTGCAGCTCGGCGTCGTCCACCTCGATGAAATCCCGGGCCTTGAGGGCGTTGACCCGGCCCAGCAGCCGGCGCATGCGGTCATCGTTGGCCGCCATCTGCACCGGCTCCAGCATCTGCCACTCGTGGTCACCGGTCCGCTCCACGACCAGGTGCCGCCGCACCGCCGGCCGCTCGTCGGTCGCCGGCAGGTCGATGGTGGCGTCCATCCGCGTCACGTCCTTGCTGTCGAAGCCGGCGAACCGCCGCTCGCGGAACTCGTCGAGGGTCAGGCTGTAGTAGTCGACCGCCGACTTCTTCACCGTGTAGACGGTGTCCCCCGGGATCGGCCGGATGTAGTAGCTCACCGAGCTGGGGTTGGGATCGCCCGCCTCGAAGGCCAGGGTCCGGCCGTCCCGCAGGGTCAGCTCCACCTTGATGGCGTTGGCGCCGAGGCCGTACAGCTCGGGGTTCTCCGGGTCCTCGACCACCGTCGCCCGGCTGGTGAGGTCGTGGAGCTGGTGCTTGACCCGGTTGACCATGCTGCGGCCGGCCACGAAGTCCGTGCCGGCGATGATCCACCGGCCGTCGCGCTCCTCCAGGGTGATGGGCTCCGCACCGGGGCGCTCGACGTGGACCTTGACCAGCTCGTGCTTCTCGAAGTCGAAGATCCGCACGCCCTCGTCCGGCGTGCGGTCCTCGACCGGCGGCCGGAGCAGCCAGAAGGCCACCCCGACCACCAGCAGCAGCAGCGCGGCGACCAGGCTGCCACGAAAGGCCTTCATCGTCCCCTCCGGGTGGTCCACACGGCGAGGCCGAGCAGGGCGACCAGCGATGGCAGGAGGAACAGGCTGATGGCCCGCAGGCGGCCCGTCTCCTCGCGGGTGAGGGCCAGGCGCCGGGTGGCGGCGCGGCGGCCCACGGTCGCCCCCAGCCGCTGGTCGTCACCGGCCAGCCAGTGGATCGTGTTGAGCAGCAGGTCGCGGTTGCCCGGCCCCTCCTGCAGCAGGGCATTGGTCATCCACTCGCTGTCCCCGATGACGACCGCCCGGGCGATCCCCTTGGAGCTGCGGACGATGCCCCGACCGGGCAGGAGCTGCACCGCCGCGGCCATGACCACCGGCCCGGCGCCGTCGATGTCGGGCTGGTAGACGGGGTTGCCGCCCTCGGTGGGCCCTCCCCGCTCGATCCACCCGTCCCGGCCGGTGACCAGCACCGGGTCGAGCCGGGCGCCCTCGGGCGGGGGATCCGCCAGGCTCAGCGGCGCCGGCGCCCCGAGCATGACGATCCGGTCCCCCTCGCGCAGCCCCTCGGTCAGGGGATGCGCCTTGTACACCGGCACCGGGCGGTCGCGGTAGGGGAACACCAGGCGGGTGTCCATGGCCATCCCGTCCGGGACCCGGATGCCCATGCGCACCACGAAGCCCGGCACCGGGCTGCCGATGTCCAGGGCCACGAGCACCGCCCCACCCTCGGCGAGGTACTCCAGCAGGATGTCCTCCTCCTGGTGGGTGAGCGGCCCGGTGGGGCCGGCGATGACCACCAGGGAGGCGTCGTCGGGCACCTGGGGGGCGTGTCCCTCCCGGTCGGTGCGGGCCAGCGACAGCGCCTCGACGTCGAAGCGCTCGATGTCGAGGGCGCTCACCATCTCGGACAGCCCGCCGGGCCCGCGGTCCTGGGGATCGGGCTCGCCGTGGCCCCGCAACACGTAGACCACCCGCCGGGTCGGCGACAGGAGCTGGGAGAAGGCCCGGGACAGAGCCGCCTCACCTCGGAATTCCAGGTCCTTGTCGGCCCCCCTCCCCACCCGCCGGAACATGTCCCGGTCCTTGATGTCGACCCGGTCCTCGCCCCGCATCACCACGATCCGGCCGTAGTCGGTGACGCCCAGCCGCTCGGCGGTCAGCCGCTCGCGGTCGAAGTCGACGATGCGGTAGTGGACCACCCGGCTGTGGGCGTCGATCTCCTTGAGGAGATCGGCCACCGCGCGGTCGCGGAGGTAGCTGTCGTCCTTGCCTCGCTGGTGGGTGAAGGCGACGATCTCGACCTCCCGCCCGTCGGCGTCCAGCAGCGCCAGCTTGGCCTCGGTGTCGGCCTGCAGGGTGTTGCGGGACTCGGCCGACAGGTCCCAGCGCACCCGGTAGGCGTCGGCCAGGACGTAGAGCAGGACCAGCACGCCCACCACCATCGCCGTGACCAGCGAGGCGTTGCCGCCATAGGCCAGGCGTCGCTTCCAGACCTGGTTCATCGCCACCTCCGCGACTCGATGGAGCGCCAGGTCAGGAACAGGAACCCGAAGGTGAACAGCAAGAACCAGGCGATGGCCGCGGTGTCGATGACCCCCTTGGAGAAGGGTTCGAGGTGGGTGAGGAAGGAGAGCTGCCGGAACAGCTCCCGCAGCCAGGCCGCGTCGACGAGCTCGCTGGTGTTGCCCACGATCCAGAACGGCAGCAGGATCACCACGCCGAGCATTCCCCCCGCGACGGGCTCATCGGTCAGCGAGGAGCTGAACAGGCCGGCGGCGACGAAAGCCCCGCAGCACAGGAACAGGCCGAGGTAGCTGGTGGCCACCACCCCCCAGTCGGGATCTCCGTAGTAGGCGAGGATCGCCGGGAACAGGCCGGTCCCCGCCAGCAGGATCGCGCACAGGGCCAGCGTCGAGGCCCACTTGCCGAGCAGCAGGGCCCACAGCGGGACGGGCGCGGTCATCATCAGCTCGAAGGTGCCCCCGCGCAGCTCGTCGGCGAAGTGGCGCATGGTGAGCAGGGGCAGCAGGAACAGCAGGCTGATCCCCAGGTTGCCGAGCATCACCCGCAGGCTCGCCTCCCCGGTGCTGGTGACCCCCATGTAGAAGAACAACCCCGCCAGCAGCAGGAAGACGCCGAGAAACACGTAGGCGAGGGGGCTGACGAAGTAGATCTGCAGCTCCTTCTTGAAGATGGCCCAGGCGACCCTCATCGCTCCCCTCCCGCGGCGGTCGGCGCGGCGTCGAGCACCGCCAGGAACGCCTCCTCCAGGCTGGGCACGTGGCGCTCCATGGCCCGGATCCCGAACCCCTGCCGGGTGGCCAGCCGGGCGATGGCCGTGCGCGGGTCCTGCGGCGCCCGGACGTCGAGGAGGAGGAAACCGTCGCGCTCCCCCACCGGGGTGACCTGCTCGACCTCGGGCAGGGCGCCCACCACCGCCGGCAGCTCGTCGAGGTCGGGGCCGGACAGCTCGATGCGGTAGCGAACCCCGCCGCCGGCGTGCCGGCGCATACCGTCCAGGGTGTCGTCTGCGACGATGCGCCCCCGGTGGATCATCACCACCCGGGTGCAGAGCCGCTCGACCTCGGCCAGGATGTGGGTGGACAGGATCACCGTCCGGCTGGCGGCGAGGCGGCGGATGAAGTCGCGGATCCCGACCACCTGGGCCGGATCCAGTCCGCTGGTCGGCTCGTCGAGGATCAGGACCGGCGGGTCGTGGATGATGGCCTGGGCCAGCCCCACCCGCTGGCGGTAGCCCTTCGACAGGCTGCCCAGGATCCGGCGCTCCCAGCCGGTCAGCCCGACCTGCTCCATCACCTCGCCGATCCGGCGGGTGCGGACGCTGCGGGGAATGCCCCGGATCTCGGCGATGAACCGCAGGTAGGCCCCGATGCTCAGCTCGCGGTACAGCGGCGGCGTCTCCGGCAGGTACCCGACGGTCCGCCGCACCGCCATGGGCTCGTCGAACACGTCGTGGCCGGCGACCGTGGCCCGCCCCTCCGTCGCCGGGATGTAGCCGGTCAACATCCGCATGGTGGTCGTCTTGCCCGCGCCGTTGGGGCCGATGAACCCGAGGATCTCGCCCGCACCCACCTCGAAGCTGACCCGTTCCACGGCCGTGAGGTGGCCGAACCGGCGCGTGAGTTGATGGGCGGTGATCATGGTGTGCCGAAACGGGAAGTTCGAGGAGACAAGGACGCCGGGTCGACCGGCGGCCCGGCAGCCCCCACCACCGGCGGCGGCCCGGGCGGCTCGACGCCGGGGGCACCCCTCTATCCATCGAGCCACATCGTCGGCGATGTGTAGTCCACCTCGGCGACGAGGTAAAGCGCTGTCT
>RFKJ01000165.1 GCA_003694325.1 Deltaproteobacteria bacterium | reverse complement strand
GCCCTCCGGCGGGCCCCAACCCGCCGATGCCGGCGTCCTGGTCACCCATGACGCGCCGGCCGCCGCGCCCGGCGCCCCCTCGCCCGGCGCCGCCTTCATGAGCCAGCTTCCGCTGCTGGTGGCCATCGTCGCCATCTTCTACTTCCTGATCATCCGGCCCCAGAACCAGGAACGCAAGCGGCACGAAGCCTTGCTGGCCGGGTTGAAGAAGGACGACCGGGTCGTGACGGCGAGCGGTCTCATCGGCAAGGTCAGCCAGGTCCGAGACGATCGGGTCGAGCTGGAGCTGGCGCCGAAGGTGCGGGTCTGGGTCGAAAAGGTCTCCATCAAGCGGCTCGACGGCGAGCCCGCGGCCGCTGCCGGCGGCGCCAAGGAGGGCTGAGCGATGCCCGGAACCTGGTGGACCCGATTCGTCACCATCATCGTCGTCGTCCTGTGGGGCGCCTGGATGCTCATCCCCACCTTCACCGGTGAGACCGCCGCGGAGCGCCACGCCCGCACCGCCGAGCAGGCGTCGGAGGCATCGGAGGGGGCGCCCCGGAGCACCGCCGACGGCGACGACTCCGAGGAGCCGCAACCCTGGTACGCCGCCCTCCTCCCGGAGAAGCGGATCAACCTCGGCATCGACCTGCAGGGCGGCATCGACATGACCCTGCAGGTCGAGGTCGACGAGGCGATCATCTCCCACGTCCAGCGGGACATCGGGCCGGTTCGGGACGCCGCCGAGCGCGAGGGCGTCAAGCTGGCCGAGGTGCGGCGGGCCCCGGGCGAGGCCACCCTGCTCATCCGGGGGGCCGAGGGAGTCGAGCTCGACACCATCCGGGTGTTCATGGAGAAGCACTTCCCCGGCTACGCCTACACCAACAGCCGGACGCTTCCGACCGCCGACGGGGAGGAGGCCCGGTTCCATGCCTTCACGGTGACCGAGGAGCAGCGCAAGTACATCGCCGAGCAGTCGGTGCAGCAGGCGCTGGAGACCCTGCGCAACCGCATCGACGAGACCGGGGTGAAGGAACCCTCCATCGTGCTGAAGGGCGGGCACCGGATCAACGTCCAGCTCCCCGGCATCGAGGACATCCAGCAGGCGGTCAAGGCCATCGGCACCACCGCCGTCCTGGAGTTCCACCTCGTCGACGAGGAGGTGATGAAGAACTTCTCGGATGTCGAGCGGGCGCTGGTGACGGCGGAGAAGGAGCTGCCGCCCGAGGTGTACAACGACGACCAGGCGTTGTCGGACTGGATGGTGCAGCACGGGCACATTCCCGCCGATGACCGCCTGATGTGGAAGTACGAGTCCACGCCCGAGGGGGACGTCCGGTCCGATCCCATCGTGGTCAAGCAGGAGATCATGCTGACCGGCGATGACATCAACGACGCCCGGGTCGGCCTCAACCAGTACAACGAACCCTACGTGAGCCTGGAGTTCAAGCCGCGGGGCGCCAACATCTTCGCCGAGGTGACCGCCGAGAATGTCGGGCGCCGGTTCGCCATCGTGCTGGACAAGCGGGTCCGCAGCGCGCCGGTGATCCGCGAGAAGATCGGCGGGGGGCGGGCCAGCATCGAGATGGGGGTGACCGACTACCAGCTCGCCATGGAGGAGGCCAAGGTGCTCAGCCTCGTGCTGCGGACCGGGGCGCTGCCGGCACCGGTGACCATCGGCGACATCCGCCAGGTGGGGGCCAGCCTGGGCGAGGACGCCATCGCCGCCGGCGAGGAGGCCACCCTGGTCGGCTTCGGGCTGGTGCTGCTGTTCATGGTGATCTACTACCGGCAGCTCGGGGTGGTCTCGGTGATGGCGCTGCTGGCCAACGTCGAGCTGGTGCTGGCCCTGCTGGCGGCCGCCGGGGCGACACTGACCCTGCCGGGCATCGCCGGCATCGCGTTGACCGTCGGCATGGCGGTGGACTGCAACATCATCATCTACGAGCGCATCCGCGAGGAACGGCGCCTCGGCAAGAACGACCGGACCGCGGCGGACACCGGCTTCAGCAAGGGGGTCTGGGCGGTCATCGACGCCAACATCACCACCTTCATCGCCGGCGTCGTGCTCTACACCTACGGGACCGGGCCGATCAAGGGCTTCGCCGTCACGCTGATGATCGGCATCATCACGACCCTGTTCACCGGGATCTTCATGTCGCGGACCCTCGTGGACTTCCTGACGCGCAAGGCCACCTCCCGCCTGTCCTTCTGAGGCGGTGGCGCCCCCGGCTGCGCCCTCCTCCCCGAGGCTTCCATGCAACTCGTCAGACCAGACATCAACATCGACTTCGTCGGCATGCGGAAGACCGCGGCGATTGCCTCCGGCCTCGCGGTCGTCGCCTCGCTGCTGCTCTTCTTCCTCGTCGGTCCCACCTGGGGCATCGACTTCACCGGGGGCACCGAGGTGCGGATCCAGTTCCTGGAGCCCACCGACATCGGGGAGGTCCGGACCGCCCTGGCCGACCTCGAGCTGGGATCCGACGCGGTGCAGCAGTACGGCCCGGAGTCGGACAACGAGTTCGTGATCCGCATCCAGGACACCACGGTGGGCACCGAGGACCTGCAGCAGGAGGTCACGGACCTGCTCGCTGCGAAGTTCGGGCCGGACTGGATCCAGGAGACCCGGTTCGACGCCCAGGTGGGGGCCCGGATGACCGTCCGGTACGCCGGCTCGGCGGTGGCGGTGGCCGAGATCGAGCAGGCGCTGGCCAGCATGGAGGGGGTGCGCGTCCGGCCGGCCATGGACGACAACACCGTGTACGTGGAGCTGCCGGGACTGACCAGCAAGATCGAGAAGGCGATCAGCGAGCGCCTGGCGGGACGGAAATTCGAGATCCGCAACGTCGACAGCGTCGGGCCCAAGGTCGGCGACGAGCTCAAGGAGCAGGGGGCGCTGGCGATCCTCGCCACGCTGGCGCTCATCCTGGTCTACGTCGGGTTCCGATTCGAGATTGCCTTCGCGCCGGGCGCGGTCATCGCCCTGTTTCACGACGTCTCGATCACCGTGGGGATGTTCATCATCCTCGACCAGCTCGGCTGGACCCACGAGTTCAACCTGCCGATGATCGGCGCCCTGCTCACCATCATCGGCTACTCGCTCAACGACACCATCGTCATCTACGACCGGGTCCGCGAGAACATGAAGCGCTATCGCCGGCGCGACACCTCGCAGTTGATCAACGCCTCGATCAACGAGACCCTGTCCCGGACCCTGGCCACCTCGATCACCACCGCGCTGGCCATGCTCGCCTTCCTGGTGCTCGGTGGCCCGGTCATCGAGACCTTCGCCCTGGCCATCCTGATGGGCGTCGTCGTCGGGACCTACTCGACGGTGTTCGTGGCCACGCCGATGATCCTGGTGATGGAGGACATCCGCCCGTGGTTCGATCGGCTCTTCCAGCCGGCCGCGGTCCGCCGCACGGCCGCCGCGGCCCCCACCGCCGGGGCACCCCGGACGCGCAGCGAGCAGCGGCGCCTGGAGCGGGAGGCGCGCCGACGGGGCGAGAAGAGCGACGACGACAAGGAGTGAGCGTCCCGCCGATCTCGCGGGTGGCGACCGGCT
>RFKJ01000164.1 GCA_003694325.1 Deltaproteobacteria bacterium | reverse complement strand
GCGATCGCCATCGCCCTGGTCGCCGCGATCTGCGGTGGGGCGGCGGTTCTCGTCGGGTTCTGAGCCTGGCGGGTGGGGCTGGTTGCCCTCCCGGGGTGCGGCTCGTCGGCCCCGCGGGGGGCCGGCGTGGTCACCGGCGGGTGCGGATCAGGGCGGCGAGGCCCTCGACCCACGCCGGGTGATCGTTGAGGCAGGGGACGAGGTGCCAGTCGGTGCCGCCGGCGGCCAGGAAGGTCTCGCGGCCGGCGATGCCGAGTTCTTCGAGGGTCTCCAGGCAGTCGGCGACGAAGGATGGGGTCACGACCGCGAGGCGTCGGACCCCCCGGGCGCCGAGGGCCTGCAACACCTCGTCGGTGTACGGCCGGATCCAGGGGAGCCGGCCCAGTCGCGACTGGAAGGCGACGCTCCAGCTGTCGTCGGGCAGGGCGAGTCGCGCGGCGAGCTGGCGGGCGGTGGCGAAGCACTGGGCCCGGTAGCAACGCCGGTTGGACCGGTGGAGGGTGGCACAGCATTCCGCCTGCGAGAGGCAGTGCCCGGCGATGGTGCCGTCGGGGCCCGGCAGTTCGGCGCGGCGGACCTGGCGCTCGGGCAGCCCGTGGAAGCTGAACAGGACGTGGTCGGCGTCGAAGTCGGCGAGGCTCTCCCGCGTTCGGGCCACCATGGCCGACAGGAAGGCGTCCTCGTTCCAGAACTCGCGGAGGATGGTCAGCTCGGGGGCGGCGGGCAGGTCGCGGACCGCGGCGGTGATCGCGTCCACCGCGCTCATGTGGGTGGCAGCCGCGTACTGGGGAAAGAGTGGCAGGGCGATGACCCGATCGCAGCCACGCGCCACCATGTCCCGGAGGACCGGGGCGATTCCGGGGTTTCCGTAGCGCATGGCGGCGGCGACCTGGAACCCCTGCCCGAGCGTGGCCCCCAGCGCCCGGGCCAGGGCCTGGCCGTGTACCAGCAGCGGGGAGCCCTCCGGCGTCCAGATCCGCTGGTAGGCGGCGGCGCTGCGGGCGGGGCGGGTGCGGAGGATCACGCCGTGCAGCAGCAGCCAGCGGGCCACCGGGTGCAGGTCGAGCACCCGGCCGTCGCTGAGGAACTCCGCAAGGTAGCGGCGCACGTCCCGGACCTTCGTGGAGTCGGGGGTGCCGATGTTGATGAGCAGGACACCGATCATGTCGGCGTGCCTATCGCCCGGGCGGGGGGGGGGCTGGCTACTCGCCGCACATCGACAGGCAGGGGCTGTCGTCGCTCCAGTGGTAGCCGGTCTTGTCGCAGGGGATCGTGGCGATCTCGTCGACGCAGGCGCGGCCCAGCGCCGGGTCGTAGTCGCAGGCGGCCTGGTCCACGTAGGTGTTCATGGCGTCCTCGTAGTGGCGCAGGCAGTCCTCCCAGGTCTCGTACACCTCGACGAGCACCCCGCAGTCCTCGTACCAGGAGCAGACCGCCTGGGCGTACTCCGCGGCGAAGTCGTCGGCCGGCAGCGGACCGGCGACGCCGCCGTCGCCGGGGTCCCCGGTGCCGGCGGAGGGGCTGCCGCAGGCGAGCAGCGCCGGGACGAGCAGGGCGATGGTGGGGATCATGGCGTCTCCGAGTCGCCGCACAGGGATTCACAGGCGTCCATCCGGGCGCCGGTGGGGTCGCAGCTCAGGGCCGCCACTTCGTCGAGGCAGTCGTCGGTCAGCGAGGGATCGAATTCACAGGAATCGGAGAGCAACCAGGCCAGGACGGACTCCTCGTTGACCTCGATGCAGGTCTCGAGATCGCCGCCGGCGATCTCCAGCAGGTCGCAGTCGACGTAGTACTGGCAGATGGCCTCGGCGTAGTCCCGGGCGAACCGGGCCTCGGCCTCGTGGTCGTCGGCACCGCCATCGTGGCCGCCATCGTGGCCGGCATCGTCGTCGTCGGGCTGCCACCCTCGGTGTCCGCAGGCGGTGGCCGACAGGAGCAGGAGCAGCGGGAGGCCGCATCGGGTGGGCATGGCGCGATCCTACCCCGCGCCGGACGACGGATCGGCCGGCATGGACGGGACGCTGGTGGTGGCGCCGTTGCCGGCGCGGGCGCCGGTCCAGTGCACGGTGACCGGCCCGTCGCCTTCGACCACCCAGCGGACGGCGCGCCGGTGACCCCGAGCCGGGAGATTGGGGTACAGCGGGTGGCGGGAGCCGGCGATGCGCATGGCGCCCCAGCCGTCGATGTGGCCCAGATCGACGGCGGCTTCGCCGGCGACGATTCGCGCGCCCGCGTGGGGCTCCAGCCGCAACTGGACGGTGGATACGAGGTTGCGCTGTTCGGCGTAGGGCAGCCCGCCGGTGGACAGGAAGCCCAGGTTCTCGGCGATGGCCTCGACGGAGCGGAGACCGCCGGGGAGGCGCTTCTCCACGACCCGCACCGCCAGGTCGGGCAGCGCCATGCGGATGCGGTCGGCGACCGTGTGGCTGCGGGCGCACTCCGTGGCCAGCAGGGCGGTGGGGGGGTTGCGCACGGTGCGCAGGTAGTCGAGGCCCCCGATCTCGACCGGGCCGAGCTGGGGGTGCTGGAAGGGGCGCCACGGGCGGACCGCGTCATCGGCGGCCCCGGGCCCGGTGAAGTGGGCGAACAGCGGCCGGAGCTGGTCGTCGGTGGGCAGGCGGAAGAAGGTGGCGGGGTCGTCGTTGGTGAACCCGGCGGCGGCGAAGGGATCCCACAGCTCGAGGGTGTAGCCGGGGATGCCGAACACCGTGCTGAGGGTGTCGGCCCAGACCCCGACGATGGGCTTGCTGGGGTCGTAGACGAAGTCGGGGTGGACCCGGATGCAGCGGTAGCCGGTCCCCCGCACCGCGTCCTGGCCCAGGATCTCCATGAGCGCGATGTCCTGGTCGGAGAGCGGAGACGGATCCCGGTAGGGCTGGGTCAGCAGGGCGCCAGTGTAGGTGTGGTTGGTCACGGCGGCGGCGATGCCGGGCCGGGCCCGGAGGGCGTCGACGACGGCGCGTGACTCGGGCTCGGAGAGGGGGATGTCGCCCCCGTCCATGCCGAACATGGAGAACGGGGCCCAGTGGCCGGGGAAGTTGCGGTTGAGATCGAGGCCGTGCCGCAGCGGGGCGGCGATCCAGCGGTGCCCGTCCCACTCCAGGAACTCCCCCTCGGAGGCGACGAAGAAGGCCCGAGACGGATCGTCGTCCACCCGGCGATTGCGCATGTACAGCGGCAGCGTCTCGTCCTCGACGTAGGGGCCCGCCGGGTGCCGCCACCGCATCCACCGGACCTCGCCGTCGCCGTCGATGTCCCGCGGTTCCAGGCCGACCCGGAGCTGGCCGGGCCGCGGGGGGCGGAGGGTGGATCGCAGGAAGGGGGCGCCGTCGTGCATCGCCTGGTAGCCGTCCGGGCTCATGCAGGGAAGCACGAAGGCGGCGTGGCGGGAGAACCAGTCGGTGAGCGACGGGTCGCCCTCCACCAGCCCCTCGACCCAGCGGCTGACCGTGTAGAGGGCGCTCATCACGCCGGCCCACTCGGCGGCGTGGGTGCCGCCGTCGAGCCAGAAGGCGCTGCGGTCGGCCACGCTTCTCCGGCCGCGCCCGGTGGCGATGGTGAGCAGGAGCAGCCCGTTGCCGTGGCGCGTGGTGCCGATCCGGTCGAGGGTCACGAGGTCGGGGTGGGCCTTGGCGAGGGCGTGGCACCATCCGGCGATCTCGTGCCAGGAGAGGTAGCGGTCGCCAACATAGGGGGTCCAGGACATCGCCATCTCCGGGGTGGGACGCGGCTTGGGGGGGTCTATTTCGCTGCCCGGCGTCGCCGACGTCGGCCACCCCGCCGGCGCGTCGGAGCGTCGAATCGCCACCGCTCTCCCCGGTCGTCGACCGGGCGGGCGCCCAGGGCCGCGAAGACCCCTGGGGCGTCGGTCCGGGGGCATCCCATCCATTCCAGGGGCGGAGACATCAGGGCGAAGGGGCCGGCCCGACCGCTGCGGACCATCCAGTCGACTACGCGCTCGACCACGTCGTGGCGGACTGCGCGCTCGCCCAGCGGGGTGTAGCCCAGGGCGCGCCACGTCTCGACCGAGACGCCGGGCTGTCGCGGGGCGGACGCGCCGACCGGTAGCGGGTCGGGGAGCCGCGCCCCGGTCCAGCAGTGCCACAACAGGCCTCGGGCGAGGATCGCGGGCGGGCTGGCCAGGCCGAGGACGTAGAGCTGGCGCCGGCCGATCCGGATGCCGAGGCGGGCGAGGTTGCGCCGGTCCTCGGGCCCGAGGAGGTCGACCAGCCGGCGAACCCGATCTCGCGGGACGCTTCCGAGACCCTCAAGGATCTGGAAGTGGATGCCCCGGCCGGGCTGGTCCAGGGCCGCGTGCGCCGGGCGATGCAGCGGCGCGCGGAGGGTGTCCACGAGGCGGTCCCGCCACCCGGCGAGCAGGGTCGTGACCCCCCTCCGGGTCGCGTCGTCGAGCAGGTCGAGGCGCAGGGTCCGGACGCGGGGAGACCAGAGCCCCTCCCCGCGCTCGAGCTGGCCGAGGGGAATCCCGCCGAGGCGGATCCGCCCGGTGGGGTCGCTGGTCAGCTCGTCGGGGGTCGCCTGGTGCAACCGGTCGATGGTCGCCTGGAGCCGGGCGCGTAGCTGGCGGCGCAGCTCTCGCTCGAAGTGCGGCTCGTCGGCCGGCAGGCCGCGGGGATCGGGGACGAAGTCCAGGCCGCGCAGCGTGCCGACGCGGCGCCCCATGGCGACGACCGAGCCGTCGTCGTCGATCTCGGGGGGGTGCGCCGCGGTCACGGCGGTGACCCCCCCCATCATGCGGGTGCGGCGATCGACGAAGCGTTCCGTCAGCCGCTCGTGCAGCGCGTCGGACAGGCGATCTTCGACCTGCCGGGCGCGGGCCTGCCAGTGCTCGGGATCCGGGACCCAGTCGGAGCGGTGGGTGATGTAGGTCCAGGTCCGGATCCAGGCCAGCCGGGCCATCAGGGTCTCGATGTCGCCGCTGGTGCGGTCCAGGCGGCGGATCCGCGCCTGCAACTCGTCCTCGGGCACCCGGGCCTGGGGCGAGGTCAGCCAGCCGTGGAGGGTCTCCAGCAGGTGCAGGTGGGCGTCGGTCAGGGTGTTGCGGTAGTCGGGGACCTGGCAGATCCGCCACAGCAGTCGGGTGGCGTCCGCGCCCCGGGTCATGCGCCGGATGTGTTCCCGGCGCGCCAGGACCTGGAGGGCCTGGTGGTCGAGGGCGTCGTGGACCCGGACGAAGCAGCGCTGGGGGGCGGGCCGCTCCAGGCTGTCGAGGAGGGCCTGGGGGCTGCGGAAGTCCAGGTCGCTGTTGCGCCAGTTGAGGCGCTGCACCGGGGGGAAGCGGTGCTGCTCGACGGCCTCGACCAGGGCGGGGTCGAGGGGGCCCACCTCGTCGAGGGTGCCGAAGGTGCCGTCGGTTCGGTGGCGCCCGGCGCGGCCCGCGACCTGGGCCACCTCGTCGGGGTCGAGGTCGCGAACCCGTCGCCCGTCGAACTTTCGCAGGCCGGACAGGGCGACGTGGGCGAGGTCGAGGTTGAGGCCCATGCCGATGGCGTCGGTGGCCACGAGGTAGGGCACCTCCCCCGACTGGTAGAGGGCGACCTGCCGGTTGCGGGCCCGGGGCGAGAGGGCCCCGAGCACCACCGCGACGCCGCCGTGTCGCCGGCGCAGCCGCTCGGCCAGCTCGTACACGCGGCGGGCTCCGAAGGCGACCACCGCCGAGCGCGGGGGCAGGCGGGTGAGGCGGTGGGGGCCGCGGTACCGGAGGGTGGAGAGGCGCGGGTTGCGGACGATGTCAGCCGTCGGCAGGAGGCGCTCGACGAGCGGGGCCATGGTGTCGGCCCCCATGAACATGGTCTCGGCGCTGCCCCGGGCGTGCAGCAGGCGGTCGGTGAACACGTGGCCGCGCGTGGGGTGGGTGCAGAGCTGGATCTCGTCGACGGCGAGGAAATCCACCGGCCGTTCGACAGGCATCGCCTCGACCGTGGCGACCCAGTAGCGCGGGCGTGCCGGGACGATCCGCTCCTCGCCGGTGACCAGGGCGACGGCGTCGACCCCCCGCGCCCGCACCACCCGGTCGTAGACCTCGCGGGCCAGCAGGCGCAACGGCAGGCCGATCATGCCGGTCCGGTGGCCGAGCATCCGCTGGATGGCCAGGTGGGTCTTGCCGGTGTTGGTGGGCCCCAGGGCCGCGGTGATGGCGGTTCCGTGGAGGTCGAGGCGGGGGTGTGCCATCGGCCTGGCCGGGAGGGGGGATGCGACGGCTCAGCGGGTCACCGTCCAGGTGCCGTCGGCGGTGACTTCGTACCCGAGGAAATCTCCCAGGCCGTGCAACTCCAGGACGAGGGTCGACCCGTCCGCGGAGAACTGGCCGGACAGGGAGGTCTCCCCGCCGGCGCCATCCCACCAGTTCATGGTGTCCTGCCAGTAGCCGGTCACGTCCCAGGGGTAGTCGATGGTGCCGTACAGGGTGAGGGTCACCGGGTAGTAGTCGTAGTAGTTGCAGGTGACGGTGCCGGTGACCTGCACGCTGGAGGCGTCGGAGACGATGACCGTGCCGGTGTCGTCGCAGGTGCCGCTGTAGCCGTAGACCCCTTCGACCGACACGTCGAGGGCGCCGACCCAGCTCCCATCCCAGGGGGCGCAGGTGCTGTCGGGGCCAACCTCGGGGTTGCTGTCGTCGCAGTCGATGTTGTTCAGGGCACGGATGTCCCCGGCATCGCAGCCCTGGATGGTCCGGTTTCGGTCGCCGTAGCCGTCGAGATCCATGTCGGCGTAGAAGGTCGACATGCTGTCGGGGTGGGTGTTGGGATCCTCGTCGTCCCGCAGTCCGTCGCAGTCCTCGTCCCGGTTGTCGTCGTCGCAGATCTCCGTGCCGTCGGGGTTGACGCTGGCATCGGAGTCGCGGCAGTCCGCGTCGTTGTCGACGTATCCCTCGGCCGGGATGTCGTCGGGGCAGAACTGCTGCCCGGCCAGGGGATTGCCGTAGCCGTCCCCGTCCATGTCCGGGTACATGGTGACCATGTCGCGGGCGTTGTCGTCGACGAGATCGTTGCAGTCGTCGTCGACGCCGTTGCAGACCTCGGTCGCGCCGGGGTGGACGTCGGGGTTCGTGTCGTCGCAGTCGCGGCCGGCGACGTAGCCGTCCTGGTCGCGGTCCTCGTCGGCGCTGCCGCCGTCGGCGCTGCCCCCGTCGGCGCCGCCGCCGTCGGCGGTGCCCCCGTCGGCGCTGCCGCCGTCGGAGATGCCCCCGTCGGCGGAGCCGGAGTCGGAGCCGCCATCACCCTTGTCACCGCAAGCGGCCAGCAGGGTCGCGGCGAGCAGGAGAGAAGTGATTGCCATGTCGGTCTCCGCGTGCGATCGAGGGCCGGTGTCGGCGCACCGGGAGAGGCTGCCCGGGCCCGGCTCGCGGCATTGTAGCCCGGCGGGGAGCGGGCCGGTCGCCCGCCGGCTCCGGTCGAGTGCGCGGCCGGCACTCTGGCGGCCCGTTGGCCGCACCCCGACCCGCGCCCGCGGCACCGCGACCCGCGCCCGCGCCCGCGGCACCGCGACCCGCGCCCGCCGCACCCTGTACCCGTCGAGCCGGCGAGGGCCCCTCCTTCCCCGCGGCAGGCGGCGAAGTCAGAATTCCCCCACGGACACGTCCACCACGGACACGGTGCTGCGGCCCCCTCCCTGGGGCTCGACCTTCACCTGGACGGGGATCTGGGAGGCGAGGTCCCCGACGTGGGAGATGATCCCGACCTGCCGCCCGCTGGCCTGCAGGTTTTCGAGGACGGACAGCGCCATGCCCAGGGTCCGGTCGTCCAGGGTCCCGAAGCCCTCGTCGATGAACAGGCTCTCGATGCGCACGTCCTGCGACGACAGGCTGGACAGGGCCAGGGCGAGGGCCAGGGAGGTGAGGAAGGACTCGCCGCCCGACAGGCTCTGGATGGTCCGCGGTTCGTCGCCGAGGTCGTGATCGATCACCAGCAGGTCGAGGTCGGTCCCGCCGACGCGGGCCAGGCTGTAGCGGCGGTGCAGCTCGTGGAGGTGGAGGTTGGCCTGCTCCAGCAGCAGGTCCAGGGTCAGGGACTGGGCGAAGCGCTTGAAGGTGTCGCCGCTGGCCGAACCGATGCACTGGTCGAGGGCGAGCCAGGGATCAGCACGCTCGTCGTGCTCGGCGAGCCGGCGCTCGAAGTCCTGGACCTGTTGCCTGGCCTGGTCGTCGGCCTGCAGGGTGGCCAGGGCCGATGCCCGGGCGTCGTCGGCCTCGGCGAGGGCCTCCCGGGCCTGCTGCAGGGCGGCCTCGGCGGCATCGGCGTCGAGGCCCGGGGCGTCGGCGGAGTGGTCCTCCTGGCGCTGGCGGCGCTCCTGCCAGCGGGTCTCGGCCTCCTTGCGGGCTTCGTCGAGCGCCGCCAGCGCCCGGGCCTCGTCGTCCAGCCAGGATTCCGGGCGCGCCCGGAGGGCCGCGATGGCGCCGTCGTCCATTCCGAGACGCTCGGCCTGGGCCCGGGCGTCGTCGGCGGCCCGCCGGGCCTCCGCGGCGGCCTGGTCGGCGGCGCCCCGGGCGGCGGTCAGCTCGCTCTGCAGGTCGTCGCGCTGTTGTACGGCCTCGGCCCGGGCCTGGGCGGCCGCCTGCAGCGCCCGGCTCCGTCGCTCGACCTCGGCCTCCAGCCAGGCGGTGGCGTCGGCGACGTCGAGGCCTGCCGGAGGCGAGGGGGTCGACGCCGCGGCGAGGTCTTCGGCGGCGACGTCCCGACCGGCCTCCTCGGCCCGCTGGCGGTCGGCCCCCACCCGCGCCCGGAGCCGGTCGATGGCCTCGGTGGCCCGCTCCATCCGGGCGACCCGGCGGCTCCAGGCCTGGCCGGCTTCGCGCAGCCGGGCGATGAGCCCGTCGGGGTCGTCGAGCTGGGCGGCGGCGTCGGAGACGGCCGGCTCGACGCCGTCGGCCGGGGTGAGGGTGGAGGTGAGGTCGGCGGTCAGCTCGGTGAGCTGGGCGTCGATGCTGCCCAGCTCGGTTTCGATGCGGGCGATGGTCGCGCGGGTCTGCTCCTGGTGGCGCTGTGCCTCGGTGGCGGTCCGTGCCGCCGTGCCGGCGGCCTTCCGGGCCGCGTCCAGCTCCTCCTGGGCCCGGGTCAGCGCCTCGCGGGCCGTCCGCGCCCGGTCCTGCCGCTGCCGGAGGGATCGGCGGTCGTCGTCGAGCGCCTGCTGCGCCTCGGCGATCCCGGTGTCGGCGCGCGCCGGATCGGTGTCCGGATCGAGGCCGGCCGCGGGGGCTTCGTCGCGCCACTGGCGGGTGAGGGAATCGAGCTGCTCGGCGGCCCGGGCGGCATCCTCCCGGGCCTGCCGGGCGTCGCGCGAGGCCCCCTCGTGGCGGGCTCGGGCCGCCGCTCGCTGCTGGTCGATGCGCTGCTGTTCTTCCTCGAGCTCCTCGACCCGCTGCTGCAGCTCGGTGTGCAGGCCCGCCAGCGGCGAGCCGTCCGCCCAGGGGTGCTCCGTGCTTCCGCAGACGGGACACGGCTGGCCGGGCTCCAGGGTCTTGCGGAGGTCGGCGTGGTCCATGGCGGCCCGGGCCCGATCCCGGGCCTGGCGGGCTTCCTCCAGGCGGGGCGCCAGCGCCGACGCCTCCTCGGACAGCGCGGCGAGTTGCTGCCGGGCCTCGTCCATGGCGCGCTCGGCCTGCGTCCGCTTCCCATCGGCCGCGTCCCGGTTGCGGGCGATGGCGGCGGCGCGCTCGGCCAGGGCGGCCATCCGCCCCAGCGCCCGCTGGCGGGTGTCGAGCTCGGCGGCCCGCCGGTCCAGCGCCGCGAGGTCGTGGGTGGCGAGGGCGTCCCGGGCTGCCTGGACCCGGGCTTCGTGCGCTGCGACGGCAGCGTCGGCGTCTCGCGCCGCCTGGACGGCGGCGTCGACGGCCGCCCGGGCGGCCGGCAGGGCGTCTCGCGCCCGGTCCAGCGCCTGCTGCAGCTCGGCTCTCCGGCCGACCCGGCTCCGGCGGCGCTGGAGCTGCCGCTGGATGTCGTCCACCACCCCGCGGTCGGCAAATCGCCGGTGATCGGGGTGCGCATCGAGCCATCCCTGGTCCTCCCGACGGGCCTGGATCGCCCGGTCCAGTCGCGCCTGGACCTGGTCGGCCAGCGCCTGGCAGGCTCGGGCCAGGTCGGCGTGCGCCCGCCGGTGGGCAGCCTCGGCCTGGTCCACGCGGCGGTCGGCCTGGGCCCGACGCTGCTGGAGGTCGGAGTACCGCTGCTGTCTCTGCTCGGATTCCCGCTGCAGTCGGTCGAGGCGGGCGAAGGCATCCCGCAGCGGCCACGCGCGCCGCGCCCGGTCCAGTGCCATCCGCCGGGGGGCGGCCCGGTTCCACGCCTCGGTCGCCCGGTCGAGGGCGCCACGGGCGTCGACCACCGCCGCGGCGAGCTCGGCGGCCTGTCGGTGCCAGCGCACGGCGGCCTGGGCCTGCTCCACCGCCCGGGCGGCCTCCCGTCGCCGGGCCTCGGCCTCGTCCCGGGCCCTCTCCGCCGCGCTCCGGAGTTCCGGGTCCAGCACCTTCTGTCCGTCCCGGAGGGTGAGCAGCGTCTTCCGCTCCTCGTTCAGCTTCTGGGCCCGCTCGTGGGCGGCCCGGGAG
>RFKJ01000163.1 GCA_003694325.1 Deltaproteobacteria bacterium | reverse complement strand
TCTTCTTGCCGCCCTTCTTCTTGCCGCCCTTCTTCTTCTTCGGGGGCTCGAAGTCGCCGAAGTAGGTGGTGAACTCGATCCCGGCCGACAGGTAGCTGAACAGGGCGAGCGGGGTGCCCACGCTCTCGTAGACCTCGCCGGACCTGGACACGTAGCTCTGGTTGCCGGGGACCGAGCTCTGGGCGTACACCCCGAGCTGGAAGGCCGCGTTCGGGGTGCGGGTCAGCGCGCCCACGTTGGCGCGGACCGGGAAGTAGGGGACCTTCAGCTTCTCGGCCCCGGCCACCCCGGAGAAGCGCTGGAAGCCGAAGCCGATCCCGCCGCCGGCGTACACGTCGATCTGGTCCTCGAGGAGGATCTTGTCCACCTTGGGCATCACCGCGATGTCGAGGTAGCGCTTGCCCATGCCGACGTAGCCCAGCGCGCCCACGCGGTACTGCTTGTTCAGGTAGAACACGAAGTCCCCGCCGAAGTTGACGTCGGTGCGGACCTGCTCGAGCGTGTGGTACAGGGGTTCGCCGGTGTCGGGGTCCACGTCGCGCTTCTCGTTGTCGCACAGGTCGTTGCCGCGGTCGTCGAAGAACTCGCCGGTGGCGCACCCGGAGCCCTTGCCCTGGTCGATGAAGTTGTAGTTCTCGACCTTGGTGGGGAAGGTGATCGGGTACTTCCCGGGGACGACGATGGTGCCCACGCGGGGGCCTACGCCCCACATGTACGGGTCGTCGATGGCCAGGGCCTCGGGTGCGAACAGGACGCCAGCGAGGGCCAGGGCGGCGGTGGTCGTGCGCATGCGCTCCTCCAGTGTGCCAGTGCGTACCACGGGCGGGTCCCGCAGCCAACGCCGTCATCGACGATCCCGGTTCGCGCATATTCGACCCGGCCGGTCAACAGGTGCTGCGGGACCGCGCGACGTGAAGCTCGTGGGATGCCGAAGCCGACAGCGATGGCCTCGCCCGCGACGGACGACGTTGGGCCGCCCGGTCAGCCCAGGTCGAGGATCCCCGTGCTGTCGCCGTGGGCGCTCACGCTGGCGCCGGCCGCCTGGGCCATGGCCAGGTACAGGTTGGCGACCGGGGTGCGCTCGGGGTGCACCACGTGCTGCCCGGCGGCGTGGACCCCGCCGCCCCGCCCGGCGAGGAGCACCGGCAGGTCGTCGTGGTTGTGGCGGTTCCCGTCGGAGATCTCGCTGCTGAAGCACACCAGCGCGTTGTCCAGCACCGTGCTCCCGTCGGGCTCCACCGCGGACTGCAGCCGCTGCACCAGGTCCACGAACATCGACACCTCCCACGTGTCGATGGTGACCAGGCTCTCGATGGTCGCCGGGTCGTCCTGGTGGTGGGACAGCTCGTGGTGCGCCCCGGTGACCCCGAGGAAGTCGAACGACCGGTTCGACCCGGCGTTCTCGTACATCAGGGTCACCACCCGGGTGAGGTCGCACTGCATCGCGATGGCGACGATCTCGTGGAAGGCCTGGATCTGCTCGGTGTAGGACAGGGCGCTGGCCGGCGGGTCCGGCGGGACGCACGCCCCGTCGAGCCCGGACTGGATCCGCTGCTCCAGCTCGCGCACCCCGGTGAGGTACTCGTCGAGCTTGGCGCGGTCGCTCACCGACAGCCGGGTCTGCAGCGACTGGATGTCGCGCACCGCGCTGTCGAGCACGCTGGTCCGCCACCGCTTGCGCCGCTCCCGATCCTCCTCGGTCAGCGTCACGTCGAACCCGGCGAACAGGCGGTCGAACAGCAGGGCCGGGTCGGTGGTCTTGGCCATGGGGGTGGTCTCGTCGGCCCAACTGATGTTGCGGGTGTAGGCGCACGAGTAGCCGGAGTCGCAGTCGCCCACCGCCGCGCCCCCCGACGTGCCCAGCTCCAGGCTGGGGAACAGCGTCTGGTCGCCGATCTGCTGGGCCACCACCTGGTCGATGCTGACCCCGTTGCGGATGTCGTCGCCCGCGGTGTGCTCCACGGTGACGCACGACAGGAAGGAGCCGGTCCCGCGGGCGTGGTCGCCGGCCACCGGCACCGAGGCCGGCATGTTCGCCAGCCCGGTGAGCACGCTGACCTCGGACTGCACCGGGGCGAGGGGCGCGAGGATCCGGGGCAGGTCGTAGCCGGGGCCGGTGGCGGCGGGCGTGAAGTCCTGCATCATGATCCCGTTGGGGATGTACACCCAGATCAGGCGCACCGGGCACGGGCTGCCGTTGGGGCCGGCGTGGGCCGCGGGGAGCAGGGACTCCAGCCACGGAAGCGCGATGGCCGCCGCGCCGCCCCCGAGGAATGCCCGCCGGGTGACCGGGTGGATCTTGCTCCAGCTCATGGCTCCTCCCCGTGCCGCATCCGGAACGGCTCGCTCAGCGCGATGGCGGTGACCAGCGCCTCGAAGGTGTAGCCCCCGTCGGCGAACTCGGCCTCGATCCGCTCCAGGTAGGGCGCGTCGGTGTAGGTGGGGCTGCGCCCCAGGCCGTAGGTATACAGCTTCTCCACGATGCACGCCGGGTACCTTGCGTCGGCGGCGACCACCGCGGCCAGCTCGCGCGCGCCGTAGAACGCGGTCCCGTCGGGCAGCTCGCCCGAGGCGTCCACCGGGAAGCCGTTGTCCGTGACCCGGTACGCGCCGATCCCGTCGAAGTGCTCCAGCCCGAGGCCGAGGGGATCCATCTGGTCGTGGCAGCTCGCGCACACCGGGTCGGCGCGGTGCTGCTCGAGCTGCTCGCGGATGGTCTGGGGGTCGGCCTCGTCCTCGACCAGCCCCTCGACCCCGGCCGGGGGCGGCGGGGGCTCGCTGCACAGCAGGTTGGACAGCACCCACTTGCCGCGCAGGACCGGGGAGGTGCGGGCCGGGTAGCTGTTCACCATGAGCAGGCCGGCCTGGGTGAGCAGCCCGCCGCGCTCCACCGCGGACAGGTCCACCGTCGTCCACCCGGTCACCCCGTCGATGCCGTAGTGGGCGGCCAGGCGCGCGTCGATCTCGCCCTCGGTGGCCAGGAGCAGCTCGTGCAGGTCGCGGTCCTCGTGCAGGAAGGACCGGAAGAAGCGGCGCATCTCCTCCTTCATCGACGCGCGCAGCGCCTCGTCGAACTCGGGGTAGGCCCACGGGTCGGGGGACTTCTCGTCGATGCCGCGCAGGAACAGCCACTGGCCGGCGAAGTTGTCCACCAGGGCCTCGGCCTTGGGGTCGGCGAGCAATCGGCGCACCTGCTCGCGGATCACCGCGTCGTCCTGCAGCCGGCCGTCGGCGGCGAGGGCGAACAGCTCGTCGTCGGGCATGCTCGACCACAGGAAGTAGGAC
>RFKJ01000162.1 GCA_003694325.1 Deltaproteobacteria bacterium | reverse complement strand
TTCGAGGTACTCGGCGACGGTGACGCAGGTCTCCCGAGCGAGAAACCCGTCCAGCCAGACCCGCTGGGGCCGGTGGGACTTGAAGGCGGTGGGATCGCCGGCCAGGAACCAGCCGGCCGGGACGTAGCAGGTGCCCGGCGGCAGCCGATCCTGGCGCAGCAGCCGGATGGGGTGGGGGTGGTCGCCGGCGGGGGGCACGCCATCCCAGTGCTCGCCGCGGCCGATGGCCACCGGGTAGACCGCCGGTGCGTACCCCGGGGCGGTGATGCGGCCCAGGTAGCGGCCCCGGGGCAGGCGGTGGCCGTCGATGGGCGTGGGGCCGAGGTCGCCGATCGGTTCGGGGACCAGGCGGCGGGCGCGCTCGACCAGTCGGAACAGGGCGACGGTCGCCCCGGGCGGATCGGTGACCAGGGTGAGGAGGCCGGAACCATCGAGCCACTCGGCGTGCTCGCCCCGGTCGTGGATGGCGACCAGGGCTTCGTGTCGGCGGGCCGCGCGGGTGTCACCGCGCGCCTCGGCGGCCTCGCAGGCCCGGCGGTGGTGGGTCGCCAGCAGGGCGTGGGCCTCCGCGAGGTCGGGGTCGTGGTTGAGGGCGCTGGCCAGGAGGTCCAGGGCCTCCAGTTCGGCCTGGTCGGCCTCGGCCTCCAGGTCGCGGGCCCGGTCCTCCATCGACCAGCCGCGCTCCTTGGCGGGGTCGGCCTTCCACGGGGGCACCGTGGCCAGCAGCTCGGCGGCCTCTCGGCGCAGCGCGGCGGCCGCCGCCAGCCGCGAGACCTGGTGCTGGAACCGGGCCTCGGCCTCGGCGACCAGGCCCAGGGCGCGCTCCCGCCGCCGGGAGCCCTCCAGCCACGCCGACAGGTCGGCCACGAACGCGCCGGCGTCGGGGTGGCGCTCGTCGGGGTCGGCCCGAAGGGCGCGGGCGGCGATGGCGACGAGTTCGCTGTGCAGGGCGTGGTCCTGGGCGAGTGCCTTCAGGGTCTGGTCCGCCGCGAGGCCACGCCCCGACACCGTGTCGAGCAGCTCCCCCGGCCAGTCGCGGTGGTCCCCGATGGCGATCTCCAGCAGGATCACCCCGAGGGCATAGACGTCGGTGCGCGCATCCACCGGGCGGCCGGCGGACTGCTCGGGGGACATGTAGCCCCGGGTGCCCAGCACCGCGCCGACGACGGTGTGGTCCGTGTTGGTCGTGGTGGGGGCGTCGTCGTGGCCCTCCCGCAGGCCCTCGATCCGGGCCAGCCCCCAGTCGAGGACCAGCACCTCGCCGAAGTCCCCGACCATGATGTTGTCGGGCTTCAGGTCGCGGTGGACGACGCCGCGGGCGTGGGCGTGGGCCACCGCTTCGGCGGCCCGGCGCAACAGCTCGACGACATGGCGCAGCCGCTCCGGCCGGCCGGCCCGCTCCTGGATGACGGCGCGCAGGGTCCGGCCGTGGACCTCCTTCATGGCGATGGCCAGGCGTCCGTCCGGGAGGTGGCCGAGCGCGTGGACCGGCACGATGGCCGGGTGCTCGAGCTGGGCGGTGATCTGGGCCTCGGTCACGAAGCGGGCGAGCCGCCGGGGGCTGTCATCGTGGAGCACCTTGACGGCGACCGGGCGACGGAGCACCGGGTCCCAGGCCCGAAAGACCTCGCCCATGCCGCCCGTGCCCAGGATCGGGCCGCTGGCGGGGAGATGCAGGGGCGGCGGTGCGAACGGCTCCCCCTCCACCCGGTCCGCGTCCAGGTCGTCGTAGGTCAGGGTCAGCGCATCGGCGGTGCGCTCGAAGGTGATGGTCGGTGGTGACTTGGAGGGCATCGACGTCTACGCCCGGGGGGGCAGCAAGTTAGCACCAGCTCCCGACGTCTTCGACCGATCGCGAGGAAGGTGCCGGGAAGGTGGAGGTCATGCCCGTGCACTGGTGGCTGCATCCCGCGATGGAGGGCCTGCCGGGTCCGTTCGTGATCAGCGGTCCGGTGTGGGTGGGCTCCTCGTCGAAGTGCGAGGTCCCGGTGCGTTGCCTGGGCGTGTCGCGCAAGCACCTGCGGCTCATCCCCCAGGAGGACGGGCTGCTGCTCAAGGACCCGGGCAGCAAGAACGGGACCCGGGTCAACGGGCGACGGGTCATCGAGGCGCTGCTGGTCGTCGGGGACCTCATCGAGCTGGGCGAGGCCCGCTACCGGGTCGAGCAGGACGAGCGGTCCGAGCTCGACCTCGCCCTGGACTTCGGCGTCGATGTCACCAGCAGCTCCATGGGGCCCCCGGAGACCCTGATGCTGGGGGGGCAGGATGACGCCACCATCAGCATCCTCGCGGCGACGGTCTCGGCGGTGCACACCAGCGCGGATCTCGCGTTGGCCACGCTGGTCCACGGGGGGCTGGCCGGCGGCGCCTGGTGGCTGGAGTTCGACGGCACCCGGCCGGTGGTACTGGCGGGGACGGGGCAGCCCCCTGCCCACACCCGGGCGCTGCGGCTGGCGGCGCGCACCCTGGGCAAGTCGGGGGACGGGCTGCACCACGGGTTGGACGACGACGGCGGGGTGTACCTGCTCAGCAAGCGAGAAGGGCGCATCGCCGGTGTCTGGTTGGGCCGGGAGCCCGGCAGGGAGCGGCCTTCCCTGGCGGTGGCCGAGGTCGTGCTCCGGGTCCTGGAGCTGGCGGCCGGCCACGCGCCGCCGCCGCCGGCGGCACCGGTGGTGCCGGCCCGGGACTTTCCACCGGACATCGTGGCCGGCACCGCCCCGGCGACGGTGGCCCTCCACGACGAGTTGACCCGGCTGGGGGCCGGGGACATCCCGGTGCTGCTCCACGGCGAGACGGGCAGCGGCAAGGAGATCGCCGCGCGCCTGCTGCACCGCTGGTCCCGGCGGCGGGACGGGCCGTTCGTGGCCCTCAACTGCGCCGCGGTGCCGCCCGACCTGCTCGCGGCCGAGCTGTTCGGGGTCAAGGC
>RFKJ01000161.1 GCA_003694325.1 Deltaproteobacteria bacterium | reverse complement strand
GTTCGGGACCCGCCGACACCCGGGCGAGGTCGAGGGGCGACGAGGGCCGCTCCATCTCCGCTGCGGGGATCGTGTCCCGGATGTCGTCCTCCGGCGCAACGGTCGGTTCCCACTCGGCCTCGACCAGGGCCCGGCCGCTGACCTGGGTCGGGGTCGGCGTGGCGGTGGGCGGCCCGGCCAGCCCCTCGGCAGGGCGCGGCGCCTCGGGCGGCGGCGCGTCCCGCCAGGCGGTGGCCGGTGCCACGTCCTCCTCGACCCCATCGACGGTCGGCGGGGCGACGTGGCCCGGCGCCACCGGCGCGTGGGGACCGCCCCACTCCTCCGAGCGGTCGTCCCAGACCTCGGAGCCGGTGTCCTCCCCCTCGTCGAAATCCTCGTCGCGCTCGCGCACGGCCCGCACTCGCTCGGCGACGGCGACCCCCGCCGCGGCCACGCCGCCGACCGCCCGGCGCCCGAGGTGGACCCCGGCCCGGCCGACGCGCGGCGCGGCACCCTCGACCCCGCCGACCACCTGCTCGGCGAGGTCCTCCAGGCGCACCTGCAGCACGAACGGCATCGTGGCGAGGGCGACCCCGACCAGGACGATCCAGGTACCCGCCGGCCCCAGCAGGCTGCGGAGATTGTGGACCGTCACCTCGCCCAGCATTCCGCCCGCCGGGAAGTCGGCCCCCGGCGCGGCCGGCCAGATCGACGCCACCAGCGACAGGGCGGCCCACAGGAGCACCGCGGCCGCCGCCAGCCGCACGGGGCCGCCAAGCGGCCGCCGGGCCAGCTTCCAGGCGGCCGCCAGGCCCGCCGGCACGACCACCCAGGCCCCGTAGCCGAAGAGCTGGAACAGCACGTCGGAGAGATAGGCCCCCACCGGTCCCCCGGCGTTGGCCACCCGGCTGCCGCTGGCGTGACTCCACGACGGATCCAGCGGGTCCCAGGTCGCCAGGGAGACCGTGGCGTACACGCAGAACAGCAGCAGGGCCAGCAGCACCAGCGGCCGGGCGTGGCTGAGCGCCCGCCGCCATGCCGGCGGGGCGACCGGCTTCCGCCTGGACGTCGTGCCCCGGCTCGCCTTGCCCCGGGCCCGACTGCCGCCCCCCGCCTTCTTCTTCGGCGTCTTGGAACGCGCGTGGGTCCTGGTCTTTTCGGAGCGGGTCCGGGCCACACGATCTCCAGCAGGCCGGGCGGCCACGGCGAGGGGATGGACACCGGACCGCGCGTTGCACTCGGGCGGCGCCACCGCCGCCGCAGCGAAACGAGATCAGCATAGTCGATCCGACTTGACAGGTCACCTCCTGCCCTCGAACGCACTTCAACCAGGGATGGGGTATGCACCGCCTCCCCCCCTCCCCTCGCCCATGGCCCCCACATGCCTCCTCGCATCCTCATCGTCGGCGGCGCCGGCTACATCGGAAGCTGCTGCGCGGCCCTCCTCCAGGAAGCCGGCTGGCGGACCGAGTGCTTCGACGATCTCTCCACCGGACACCGGCAGGCCGTCCGCGGGCCCCTGCACGTCGGCGACATCCGCGACCGGGCCGCCCTGTCCCGGGTGCTGGCCGCGGGCCGGTTCGACGGGGTGATGCACTTCGCCGCCCGGAGCCTCGTCGGCGAGAGCACCCGGCATCCGCTCCGCTACTTCGACAACAACGTCGCCGGGACCATCTCCCTCCTCCAGGTCATGGCCGATCACGGCGTCAACCGGCTGGTCTTTTCGTCGACCTGCGCCATCTACGGCACGCCGGAGCGCCTCCCCATCGACGAGTCCCATCCCCGCGCCCCGGTCAGCCCCTACGGCGAGAGCAAGGAGCTGGTCGAGCGGGTCCTGGCCCAGGTGCGGGAACGCGAGGGCCTGCAGGTGACCACCCTGCGCTACTTCAACGCCGCCGGGGCCCTGCCGGAACAGGGCCTGGGAGAGTCCCACCACCCCGAGACGCACCTGATCCCTCTGGCCATCCAGGCCGCCCTGGGCCAGCGCCCTCCCCTCGCCGTCTTCGGCGACGACTACCCCACCCGCGACGGAACCTGCGTCCGCGACTACATCCACGTCGCCGACCTCGCCGAGGCCCACAGGCTGGCCATGCAGCGCCTGCTCGATGGGGACGCCGGCGACGCCTACAACGTCGGCACCGGGATCGGCACAACCGTGCGCGAGGTGCTGGACAGCGTCGGTCGGGTCCTGGGCACGCCCGTCCCCCATCACCCGGCTCCCCGCCGCGAGGGAGATCCGCCCGAGCTGTACGCCCAGGCCGACCGGATCCGGCGGGAGCTGGGCTGGCAACCACGCCAACCCGAGATCGACGACATCGTCCGAACCGCTGCGGCCTGGGCCGCCTCACCCCGGTTCTGAGGGCCGTCCGCTCCATCCGACGGCGGAGTGCCCTCCGCGACGACCGCCGCGAGGTGGAGACACTCCCCGGCCGACCTGCTCCGGCCTCGATCAGTAGACGAACTTCATGCTCGCGGTGAACCGCGGGTCGTCGTACTCGATCTCGGGGTGCGCGCCGTCGGCGCTGGCCCGCCGTGCCCAGGACGCGCCCAGGCTGGCCGACAGGTATTCCTCGAAGTACCAGCTCCCGGTCAGGCCGGTCTTGATCAGGTGGTCGTTCCGCTCGACTTCCCCGTGGTACCGCTCGTAGCGGTAGGTGGCGCTGACGTCCACGCCCAGCCGATCGACGAACCGGCCCCCGTAGCTGGCCGACAGCCGGTCGAAATCGACGTAGTTCGTGAAGTACACGTCCTGGAAGTCGCGCCGGTAGCCGAGGTTGACCTTGTGGTCGTCGTTGAGCTCGTAGTCGACGTCGAGCTGGCCGATGATACCGGCGGGAAATGCCTTCAGGGCGCTGTCGAAGCCGGCGCTGGAGTCCAGCTCGGAGCTGTCGGCCAGCCCCAGCTCGGCAGCCTGGTCCGACACCGACGTCGGGTCGTAGATCGCCTGGCCGAAGCCCACCTCGGCGCCCAGCACCAGGTGGGAGGTCACCCGGCCCCGCAGCCCCGCGCGGGCCTTCCACAGCCGGCCATCCGGGATCCCCAGGAAGTCGCCGAGGTCCTCGGGCGAGATCCCATCACCGGTGGCGTCGACGACGTTGTCCTTCCAGTCGAACCACTGGTAGGTGAAGTCGGCCACCACGGCCGTCTTGGGGAAGAACCGCCACTTGCCGTCGATCACCGGGCCGTAGGAGGTCCGGCTGTTGAGGGCCGGCCCGGGCTGGCTGCTGAGCAGGTCGTAGCCGGGGTCATCGGGGTTGGCCGACGGCTTGGTCTGCTCCGGCACGCTCCAGTGGTCGATCCGGAGGTCCCCGCCCGCCTCGACCTCCAGCGGGCCACCCGGCTTGATCACCACCATGCCGACGAGATCGTTGAGCAGGTGCTGCTGGTAGGCCGACTCCATCACCTGGGCGGTGTCCTCGGCCTCGTACCCGGTGATCGAGAACTGGTCCCCGAACCGCAACCCCACCTTGCCGCCGGGAAGCAGGCGCAGCCCCGCGTCGGCGTCGATGATGTTGAACCGGTCGAGGTTGCTGACGTCCGCCTGCAGGTACTTGCGCGCGGTGTAGGAGACGTCCAGCTTGAACTGCAGGTCGCTGTTCTGGGCGCGAATCCCCAGCGAGGGGGTGAGAAACAGGTTGGTCCCGTCGGCGGTCGGAGCACCGCCGCCGGCCTCCCCCTCCTGCAGGTACACGTTGGTCCGATGCTGCGCCCCCAGCTCCACCGCCGGGATGAGCTGCGCATCATCGCTGCCGATGTGCTCGCCCGGCTCGGCGCGCGCCGCCGTCGGCGCCACGACCAGGCCAACGAGCAAGAGCTGCATGACAGCCAAAGTGTTCTGGGTCCGCATGGGCGTCCGTCGGGGCAAGTGGTCAGGAAAATCTGCGGGGAACATGGAGAACCGCGGTCATTCGTAGGGAGTCGTTCCGGGGGGGTCGGTCCCGATCTCGCCATCGGTGTCCGGCGGGGGGTCGGTCTCGTCGGTCACCTGGGCCTCTGCCCACTCCGTCGTCACGACGGTCTGGTCCTTTCGCGCCGCGGAGTCCGCGTCGGCACAGCTATAGGCATCAGCCAGGAACTGGCGGACCTTCCCCACCGCGATCTGGATCTTGCGATATTCGTGGTCCGCCCGCTGCTGCAGCCCTTCCTGCAGCGCCTGGACCATCGCCGCTTCCGCGTCCTTGCTGACCTGGAGCAGCGCATCGATCTTGGCGAGTTGCAGCGAGATGCACTGCTCCGCCTCGGTATCGCCCTTCTTCTGGACCTGCTGCCGCTCGGCGTTGAGCTTGCTCGATGCCTCGGCCATCTCCCGGATCGCGTCCGCCGCCCCGTCCCGCATGTCGGCGGGCGAAACCGCGGCCGGGAGCACCCCCGTAGCGGCATCGTCAGCCCGAGCCGGGCCGACTCCCGCCAGGAGGAATCCAAGGATCAGTGAGGGACCGAGCATTCGCAGATTCACGTCTTCTCTCCATCGAGGAGACCACGCCAGCGTAGGACCAGTGGGATTGGCCCGTCAACTGCCCCGGTCATACCGCAAACGCAAGTGGACGGCCAACCTCGGATGGATCACCCGGCCGACCGGCCCGCTGATCCCGCGGTGGCCATCGCCGGGGGCCCCCGCGGTACGGGGCCCCCGTGCCAAGAGAAAATTCTTTGGAGAGCCGGGCGCCATCATCAACCCGATGGAGCGAGGACGAAGGTCGGGTACACGGTGCCCGTGACCTCGGCATCGAAGCGCCACCGACGGACCTTGGTCCGGACGCAGTCGGCGACTGCCTTGGAACCCGTGCCGTTGTCTTCGATCGCCACGTTGGTCACGCGGCCCGCCTTGACGTCGATGGCCAGGGCCATGCGCCCGCGAAGGTTGGGGTTGTTCTTCAGCTCGCCTTCGTAGCAGGCCTGGATCTGGCCCTTGTACCGGCGGATCGTCTTCTGGGCCGAGTCCGCCCCCTCGGCATCGGCCGCGTCGATGCCGCCGATGTCGGCCCGACCGGACACCGACGTGCCGGGGCCCGAGCCCACACCTCGGCCCTCTCCGACCTCGGCCCGCGCCAGGTCACCGATGCTGGCATCCCCGGTGCCATGGGCATCCGTGGCCCCCTTGTTGGCCTGGATCGCGGCCTCGCTGGCGATGCCTGCGCCATCGACCTTCTCCAGCGCCTCCTGCAGGTTGCTGAACTTGTTCTCCTGGTCGCCGAGGAGGTCCTCGACCATCTGGCCCGAGTTGTTCTCCCCCCGGGTCCCGATGAGGGCCGACAGCAGCTTCGACTTCTGGATGGTCTCCTCGCGCTGCCGCGCCTTGGCTGCGGCCTCGGCGGCCTTGGCCTCCGCCTCGGTGCGCGGCTTGGCCTCGACCGGCTCGGCCTTCTCCGCCTCCTTCTGCTTGCTGGCGATCTGGCCGTCGTCGCGGACCTCCAGCTCCACCTCCTCGGGCTCGGGCGGCTCGACCGGCTCGGAAGGCTCCTGGATGAGGATGTCGGCGAAGCGATCCGGGATGTCCTCGGGCTTCACCAGGTCGACGGGCTCGGTGTTGAACACGTAGACCATCAACACGGCCGCCAGCGCCGAGAACAGCGCGAGGAAACCGAGAAAGACCGGATCGTCGTCGTCCAGCAGCTTCGGCCGGAAGTCGGCGGCGGTGACCAGCCGCGCCGACTCCGGAGGGGCGGGCACGAACTGGAACAGGATGGTGATGCCGCCCAGGGAGATCTTGCCCCGGCTCTTGTCGCTCAGCGGCACCAGCCAGGCATCGCCTCGCCGGGACGTGGACGGGTCCCCGCGGAGCTGCTCGAAGGTCAGGACCCCGCGGTCCAGGGCCACCTTGCCCTGCATCGACTCCGTGAAGCACAGGGAGGTCTTGTTGTGCTTCGAGGTGAACAGGGTCGTGCGGCTGGGGATGCCCTCGACGTCGACGACAAAGGTATTCCGCGGAGACGACCCGATGGTGACATCCGAGCCGGGACGGACCAGGCGCTCCTGGACGACCTTCCCACCGACGAGCACCCCGATGCGGAGCACCTTCGTCGGCACAGCCTGCTTCGATGCGCGTTCAGCCATCCCAGCCCATCCTATGTCTCCGACCGTTGCGGTCCAGCGAGGCACCACACCGATCGTCGCCGGTCCGCGCGGCCGACGCAAGCCCGTGGTGACCCCGACGGTACCACTTCCTGCGCGTTCGCTCAGACCCTGACAGCCAACGGAGGTTCACGGAAATAATCCAGCGAGGGTTCGAGCGCCGCGGTTTCGGCGAGGCGCCCTGGTGCGAGCGGAAGGTGCGAGGGGCGGGCGCGAGGGCCCGGGGCCCGGCACCGGAGTGCCCGCTCACGTCGTCCAACATAGACCCCGGCCCCAAGCCACTGCAAGCCGGCCCCCGACTTGTTGAAGATCCCTGACGTACCGTGGCGAGCCTCGACGGGGCTCGCCACGGGGAGATCCGGTGGGCATGCGCGCCAGCCCGGGGCACCGACCGCTCAGCCGGCCTTGTAGACGACGAACTTGAACTCGCCGAACTGGGCCTGCCCGGCCGTGTACATCACCTCGCGCAACACCGCGAAGGGCAGCTCCTTGTCGGCCTGGATGAGGATGCGTCCCTTGAAGGCGTGCTCCTCGGAGCCGGACTGCTCGGCCAGGGTCTTGGCCGCCTCCGCCTTCTCGACCAGGCGGTCGTAGAGCTTGGTGATCACCTGGCCCCGCTTCTCGTCCTCCGGGACGGCGACCATCGATTCACCGGGGTGCTCCTCGTCGGGCACCACCGTGAGATCGACGACCGGTACGCCGTCGACGACGATCCGGTTGCGGGCCACCACCAGGTTGACCGCCAGCTCGGGCGGCTTGATGGCCGACGACGTCGGGAGCTGGAGCTGGTCGCTGGGGGCCACCGACACGTCGCTGGTCGAGTAGGACTTGAGCAGGAAGACCAGGATGATGGTCATCATGTCCATCATCGAGGTGATGTTGAGCCCGGCGTCGGTGGACTGCCGGCGGGCCTTCTTCATTGCCATTGCGGATTCCTCGGAGATCGGGAGCCGACGGGCTCAGTTGATGGCGCCACCGGCGATGACCACGAAGGGGAACAGCAGGCGAGGCTCGCCGTCCGGTCCCTTGTGCTCGCGGTCTTCACGGCTGTAGTCCATGGCCTTGACGATCACTTCGTACTTGATGCGCTGGTCCGGAACCAGGATCACGTTCTCGTCGTCGGGATACTCGTCCTTGATCAGGCCGAGGATCCGGGTCAGCTCCTCCCAGTCGTAGTCGTCGACGCCGGTACACTTGTCCCCACTCTTGCAGGGCACCGTCGGGGGACGGGTCTCGCCCTCGGCGACGGGGGGCGCCCCCTCGGGAAAGAGCACCGAGTCGGCGCCGAGCACGGTGATCCCGGACTCGGTGATCGCCAGGCTCAGGTTGAGGGGGGGCTTGTCCGGCTCCTCCTCCACCGGCTGTGGCGGCCCGATCGCCGGCAACGTGCTGTCGATCACAGCAAGGCTGACGAACTCGGCGGCCATCAACAGGAAGGGGATGAGGATCGTGACGAGGTTCATCACCGGGACAAGGTTGAGTTCGGGAGACTCAGCCGAGTGCGGTCGCCTGTGCATGGGGACTCCTGGCGGCGTCGTTGAATGGTCGGGTCGAAACACTCACCCCGGGGCTGAGCTGGCACCCCGGGGTGAGCCGCTCCCGGAGCCGATCACGCAGTGGCGCCGGCGCCCTCGTCCTTCAGGGTGCCCCGACGGCGGGCGGCGAGCAGGTTCACGGTCTTCAGCGCGAACTGGTCGATCTCGTCCTGGATCTTCACGGTGCGGCTCTGCACGATGGAGTGCAGGACGAGGGTCGGGATGGCGACCACCAGGCCTGCCGCGGTGGTGAACATCGCGGTGGAGATACCGGCGGCCAGCATGGTCTGCTTGGTCTCCGCCGAGGCATGGGCCACCGCTTCGAACGCCATGATGAGGCCCTGGATGGTACCGAGCAGACCGGTCAGGGTGGCGACGTTGGCCAGCATCGGCAGGAAGGGGGTGCGCTTGTTGAGCTTGGGGAAGACTTCGAGGATCGCCTCGTCGACCGCGTTCTGGATCTCCTGCTCCGAGCGGTTGGCCCGGGTCAGGCCGGCCTTGAGGACCCGCGGCAGCGCAGCGTTGGGCTCGGCGTTGCACAACTTGATGGCCCGGTCGATGTTGTTGGCCATGATCAGCTTCTGGATCTGGGCCATGAAGGCCACGCCATTGATGTTGGCCCGGAAGATGATGTAGTAGAGCCGCTCAAAGGAGATCGCGAGCGCGAAGATGGCCGCGATCAGGATGCCCCACATGAAGGGGCCGCCCTTGTGCATGGCGTTGACGAGGAAGTCCATGAAGTGCCTCCGTTGGGAGCGTTCGGGAGCGAAGGTTGGCAGGGTCTCTGCTTACGGCTCGTCCTTGCCTGCGCAGGTTTGCGCAGCCGTCGAATCCGACCGTGACCGCCGGACTCTACACAAGTGGGACAACCGTGTCACCGAGGGGTTGTGAAGTCGCTGTCAGGGGGTCGCAAACAAGATGTCGGGGAATGATGGGGACTGCGAAAGCCCAGGTCAGAAGGGCTTCTTCTGGACGCTCTTGACCACGCGGGGCACGAAGCTCTTGCGCAGCTCCAGCTTGTAATCGGTATCGAGGTTCTGGCGAGCGATGAACAGCGTGACCTCGGGCTTCCGGATCTTGCCCGTGATCACCTCTTCCTCGATGACGAAGCGCCGCGTCTGGGCGTCGGCCGGGGAGGCCAGCAGGGCGGCGGCGAGCAGCAGGCTGCCGATCATGGTGACTCCTCGGGGTTGTTGTCGGGGGCGGCGGCTGCGTCGGGGGTGTCCACCGGAGCCGGGTCGGACGCGGTGTCGGCCTCCTCGCCCCAGGGTGATCCGTCCACCGGCGCTGCCTCCGTCTCTTCGGCTGCACCCGGCGCTGCCTCCGTCTCTTCGGCTGCACCCGGCGCTGCCTCCGTCTCTT
>RFKJ01000160.1 GCA_003694325.1 Deltaproteobacteria bacterium | reverse complement strand
CCAGGGTACACTGGCGGGCCGCTGATGGAGCCCCCTGTCTCGATGTCCGCCCCCACCCACCGGGATGCAGCACCCCCCGACGCCGCGACCCGGCCCGGCCCGTCGCCGTCGCGCCGCGGGCCGGAGGGGGCGGAACACACCCCCCCGGACCCGCGCCTCACCCGGCTGGGCCCCTGGCTGGCGGCGTTCCTCGCGCTGGCGCTGGCCATCGGCGTGACCTGGCCGGCAGTGCTGGACCCGACCCGCATCGTGATCGGGCACCCGGGCAACGACACCTGGAACCACATCTGGGGCCACTGGTGGGTGAGCTACGAGCTGCAGCGTGGGCGGTGGCCCCTGCAGACCGAGCTGGTCAACCACCCCCGCGGCGGCACCTTGTTCTACATCGACACGGTGCAGGCCCTGATGATGCTGCCGGTGACCCGGACGCTGGGGGCGGTGGCCGCGTACAACGCGACCATGGTCCTGGGCCTGGCCCTGTCGGGCCTGGGGGCCTGGCTGCTGGCTCGGCGGGTCACCGGAGACGGTGTTGCCGCCGGGATCGCCCTGGTGGCCTACGGGGCGGCCCCCCACCTGCTGGGGCAGACCTACAACGGCATCTCGGAGACCGTCTGCGCCGGGTGGTTGCCCCTGACCCTGTGGGCGCTCGTTCGGCTCATGGACCGCTCGACCTGGGGCCGGGCGCTCCTCCTGGGCTTCCTCGGCGGCATGACGATGCTGACGAGCTGGTACTACGGGCTGCTGGCGGCGCTGGGCGGGCTGCTGCTGGTCGGCTGGCGGGCGCTGGGACAGCGCCTCAGCGTGGTGTGGAGCCGGTTCCTGCCCCGGGCGCTCGGGTCGGCGGCGGTGGCGCTGGCCATGGTCGTGCCGATGCTGCTGGTGTTCCGCGCCTCGTTGTCGGCGGAGGACGCGGTGGTGACCCGGGACCCGGAGTTCGTCTGGCGGTCGCTGTTGCGCCACAACGTCACCGACCTCGCGGCCTTCTTCACCCCGACGAAGGTCCCCAGCCCCGACCTGAAGGCCCTCTACGGAGAGGAGCTCATCATCGTCATCTACCTGGGCTGGATCCTCATCCTGCTGGTGGCCTTCGCCTGGACGGCCACCCGTCGCCGCCGGGAGCTTGCGCCTTGGCTGTGGCTGGGGGTCGTGTTCTTCGCCTTTGCCCTCGGCCCCTACCTCAACGTCGGGGGGGACTACCGCACGATCTTCGGCCACCGGATCCCCCTTCCGTTCCTCGCCTTCTTCAAGGCCTTTCCGCTGTTCGACCGCATCAGCCACCCCTTCCGGTTCACCACCGGGGTGTCGTTGGCCCTGGCGGTGTCCGCCGCCGTCGGCCTCCGGCACCTGATCCGCCGGCAATCGCGGTGGGTGCGCGTCGGGATCACCGGTGCCCTGGGCGCGGGCCTGCTCGTCGAGACCGCGGTGGCCTCCCCGGCCCGGCTCCCCGTCCCCTGTGGTGACGCGACCATCCCCGATGCCTACGTCGCCATGCGGGAGGACCCGGTGCCCGGCGCGGTGCTGGACCTGCCGCTGACCGTGCCCAACCTCGAGCGGGCGATCTACGTGTGGTACCAGTCGGCCCATCGCCGCCCGATCCCCTGGGGCCTCAACGACCCGATGCCCGACCCGCTCATCGAAAACCGCCTCACCGCCACCCTGATCCGGCTCGAGGCCGAGCGTGCCTGGTCACCGCCCCCGCTGTACCCCGAGCTGGACCTCGTCGTGGCTGCGGACGTCCTGCGCCGACAGGGTTACCGCTACATCGTCGTGCACGAAGCCCTGTATCCGACCTTCAAGCGGGACCGTGTCGAAGCCCTGCTCACGGCGCTGTTCGGAGAACCCACCCGCTGGACCGATGACCGCCTGCTGGTCTACACGCTGATCCCACCGGTGGCGGACGCCGCGGAGGCCCGGTGAAGACCGGGCGGGCACTGGCCGAGCTGCTGCTGTCGCTGGTGCTCAGCGTGGCGGTGGCGGTGGCCGTCACCTGGCCGGCCGTCCTCCACCTCGACGACGTGGTGATCGGGTCGGGGGAGCTGGGCGGCTGGCTCTGGCGCCAGTGGTGGCACTTCCAGGAGGTGCAGGCCCTGCGGGTGGCCGACCTGCCGTGGTGGGAGCACTTCAAGTTGCTGGTCTCCCTCGGGCGGCACCCCGAAACCGGCAACATCATGGACGTGCTCACCTTGAGCTACCCCCTGCACAAGGTGTTCCCGTTCCCGCAGCACCACACCTTCAAGGTGCTGATCATCGTCATCGGCAACGGCATGTGCGGCTACGCGCTGGCCCGCAGCTTCACCGGGTCGCCGCTGGTGGCGATGACGGCGGCCACCATTGCGATGATCAACCCCCTGGTCTTCCAGGACATCAACAAGACCGGGCTGCGCCAGGTGATGCTGTGGTGGCTGCTGCTCTACCCGATCGCCCTGCAGCGGGCCGCCCGGACCAGCCGGCCCTTCGACGGGGTGCTGGTGGGGCTCGCCTTCACGGCGGTGGCGGCGTACTACTGGTTCTACGGCATGTTTGCCGGCATCTTCAGCCTGATCTGGTTGGGCGGGTGGGTGATCCGGAGCCGGCCGGACCCCCGCCGGGCGATGCGCTGGATGATCCCCGCGGCGGTGGTCGCCGCGGCGGGGGTCTTCGTCTTCCTGATGCCCTACTTCGCCTCGGCCGAGGAAGGCGGCATGGAGGGAGGTGGCGTCGCCAATCTTCCCGAGGTGACCCTCTTCCTGCCGTTCCCCGACTACGACGTCATCGCCGAGGCACCGGAGTTTCCCAACACCATCCAGGACAACCTCCTGGCCAGCCTGCACCGCAACATCAACTCCGCCTGGCCGGCGGACTACGTGGTCAACCCCTTCCACGGCGCCCGGGCGATGCCCCTCATCGTCTTCTTCATGGGCGTGTTGATGGTGCCCCTGCACCGCACGGGGTGGCGGTGGCTGGCGACCTGGGCCTTCTTCTACCTCGGCACCCTCGGCCCCTTCCTCAAGCTGGGCGCCATGCGGGACACCAGCGAGGTGGTCCGGATCGGCGACTACGTGGTGCGGCTGCCCTACACCCTGATGTACCAGTTCATCCCCGGCATGAGCCGCATGTTCGGGCCCTACCGGCTGTCGGGGATGATGGTCGTGGCCAGCGTCGTGCTGGTGGCGATCGCCCTGGACCGCGCGCGCCCGTCGCTGCGCAGGGTGCTGGCACCGCTGGCGCTGGCGTTCACCATCTTCCAGTGCTTCTACCAGTTCGACATCGAGACGGTGGAGCTGGCCCACAGCCGCCTGCTCCGCTGGCGCGTACCGATCGAGGTGGTCCCCTACCAGGCCCCGCAGTGGTACAGCGACCTGCGAAAGTGGGAGCGGCAGGGCGGCATCGTCGAGCTGCCGCTGTACGAGCAGCAGGACCTGCTGGCCTTCTACCAGACCCTCCACCACCGCAAGGTCTACCGGTCCTGGGCCACCATCTCGGCGGTGCCGCCGATCTTCCGCCAGGAGGGAGGCGGGGAGGCCGGCGAGCTGATGCGTCGACTCGCGGCCAGTGACCCGCGCATTCCCGGCCTGGAGCGGGGCCTGGAGCGGGTGTCCCGCCCGACTCGCGACCGGCCGCCGGACTTCAGCGATGTCCAGGAACAGGACCTCGCGCGGCTGATCCGTGCCGGGTACCAGCTCATCATCGTGCACGAGCGCGGCTACTGGGTGCAGGATCCACGGACGGGGGCGCTGCGCTTCCAGGCGGCCGTGCGGGCGGTCGAGGAGCGGCTCCGGATCGCCCCCGAGATCCTCGTCGAGGTCCGGGCCCCGGTGCGCAAGGGGCGCGATGTCATGCCGGCGTGGCTGCCGCTGGCGTCGCGGGAGGTCACCCTGCCCCTCAAGGAGATGCCGACCCACTACATGATGGCCGTCTTCGACCTGGTGGCCGGCAAGCCCAGCGACGGCACCAGCGCCTTCGGACCGGCGCCGGAGGGCGGGAGCTGGCTGGGTCCCGAACCCCAGGCCGTCCCGCCTCCGCCGGAGGGCGGCGTGGCGCCTCCCCCGGAATCGGCCGCCGCCGAGCCCGAGCCGGCCGCCGCCGAGCCCGAGCCGGCCGCCGCCGAGCCGAGCCCGGCGACTGGCGCGGACCCGGGGTCGGAGTAGGAGGTGGAGCAGCGCGGCGTCGCGACCAACGCACCGGCGTCCGCCTGCAGATCCCGGGAGCCTTGTTCATGGCCGCACGCGCCCACATCCTCGTAGTTGACGACGAAGAGCTGATCCGCTGGTCGCTGTGCGAGCACCTGCGCAGCGAGGGCTACTCTGCGACGTCGGCGGCCGACGGAGAGGAGGCCCTGGTCGAGATCGGCGAACACGCCCCCGATCTCATCATCACCGACCTCAAGATGCCCCGGGTGGACGGCCTGGAACTGCTCCGCCGGATGCGCGAGCGCGACGATCCCGTGCCGGTGATCGTCCTGACGGCCCACGGAGCGGTGGACTCGGCGGTGGAGGCCACCCGGCTGGGGGCGCGGGCCTACCTGACCAAGCCCTTCGACCTGCGGGAGATCAGCCTGCAGGTGGAGCGGGTGCTCGAAGCCGAACGGCTGAGCAACGAGGTGCACTACTTCCGCGGGCAGCGGGCGCCGGCCTACGCCAACATCATCGGGAACTCGGCGCCCATGCGCCGGCTGTTCGCGTCGCTGCAGCGCCTGGAGGAGATCGACGCCCCGACCGTGCTCATCACGGGAGAGTCGGGGTCGGGCAAGGACCTGGTGGCCAACGCCATCCACGAGCGAGGACCCCGCCGCGACGGCCCCTTCATGGAGGTCGATTGCGCCAGCCTCCCCGAGAACCTCATCGAGTCGGAGTTGTTCGGCCACGAGAAGGGCGCGTTCACCGACGCCCGGTCCACCCGGCGCGGCTTGTTCGAGCTGGCCCGGGGCGGGACCGTGTTTCTCGACGAGATCGGCGAGATGAGCCCCGGGATGCAGGCCAAGCTGCTGCGGGCGCTCGAGAACCGGAGATTCCGCCGGGTGGGCGGTTCGGCCAGCCTGACCCTCGATGCCTGCGTCATCGCCGCCACCCACCGGGACCTCGCCCAGCGGGTGGCCGAGGGGAGCTTCCGAGAGGACCTCTACTTCCGCCTCAACGTGATCCGCCTGCAGGTGCCTCCCCTGCGCGAACGGCGCGAAGACATTCCCGCCCTGGTCGAGCACTTCGTGTCGCGGTTCAACCGCGAGTACCGTCGCAACGTCCAGGGGATCTCCGAGGAGGCCATGGCCCGCCTGCAGGCGTACTCCTGGCCGGGCAACGTGCGCGAGCTGCGCAACGTCATCGAGCGGATGGTGATCCTGGAAGCCGAGGACCGGGTGGAGCTGGGGCACCTGCCCGCCGAGGTCCGCCACTCGTCGCGCGGCGGGCCCACCAACGGGTTCATCCTCCCGGAGGAAGGGGTCGTCCTCGACGAGGTGGAGCGCAGCCTGATTCAGCAGGCCCTGGCCCGCACCGAGGGCAACCAGTCCGCGGCGGCCCGACTGCTCGGCCTCACCCGGTACCAGCTTCGGTACCGCATGGAGAAGTACGAGCTCGGCTCCTGACCTCCCGTCGAGGCGGCACGCACGCGGCAGCGACCCGCGGACCGGCGATCCCGGACCGGTTCCGCAGTCAGCGACGGGGTGCCGCCGGCAGGCGCAGCCGGAACGCGGCGCCGCGGTGGCGACCCTCCGGCCAGCTCATGGGCCCGTGGACCAGGTCCAGGGTGCCCCCGACCTCCTGGGCCCGGCGTTCGCAGATGGCGAGGCCCAGGCCGGTGCCCTTGGCCTTGCTGCTGACGAACGGCCGGAACAGCGTGTCGCGAAGCTCGTGCGGCACGCCGGGGCCGTCATCCATGACCCACAGCTCTCGCCCGGGCCCGACCCGCAGGCCGACCCAGCCGGTGTCGCCGGCGGCGTCGCGGGCATTCTGGAGCAGGTTGACCAGGATCTGCTGCACGGCTCCGGCGTCGGTGAGCAGCTCGTGGTCGGTGAGCACCTCCAGCTCGGCGTCCACCGCCGCCTGGCGCAGCCCCTCCTCGGCGAGGCTGCGCAGGGTGGTCGGGGCGAAGGCCAGCTCGCAGGGGCGGCTGTACTGGAGCAGGTCGCGGACCAGTCGGTCCAGGCGATGCACCTGTTCCTGCACCCGCCCGAGGATGACGGCCCGGCCGTCCTCGGCGTCCATGCCGTTGACGATCACCTGCAGGGTGCCGCTGATGCCGGCGATGGGGTTGCGGATCT
>RFKJ01000159.1 GCA_003694325.1 Deltaproteobacteria bacterium | reverse complement strand
GCCCTCACCCGGTGCGGGTGCGCAGGTGGTAGCTCTTGGGGCGGGTGAGCTGCTCGTAGCCCAGGCGGGAGAGGGTCTGCCCGCGTCCCGACAGCTTCACCCCGGTCCACGCCAGCTCCGGGTCGAGGTAGTCGGCGCGGTTCATGAACACCGTGCCCGTCTCCAGGCGCGGACCCATGGCCAGGACCGCCGCCTCGTCCGCGGTCCAGATGGACGCCGTGAGGCCGTAGTCGCTGTCGTTCATCAGGCGGATGGCCTCCTCGTCGGAGGACACCGGCATGATGCCGACCACCGGGCCGAAGGTCTCCTCGCGCATGACCTCCATGTCGTGGGTCACGTCGACGAGGACCTGGGGAGCCAGGTAGACCCCCTGGGGGGTGGCGGCGGGAAAGCGCGCCGGGTCGACGAGGCCCCGGGCACCGGCGGCGATGGCGGCATCCACCTGGGCGCGGATCTGCTGGGCAGCCCGAACCCGCACCACCGGTCCCAGGGTGGTCTCCGGGTCGGTCGGGTCGCCGAGCACGTACTGCTCGACCAGCGCGACCGCTCCATCGACGAATTCATCGTAGACGTCGCGGTGGACGTAGACCCGCTCGATACCGCAGCAGCTCTGGCCGGAGTTGAAGAAGGCGCCGTCGACGATGTTGTCGATGGCGAACCGCAGGTCGACGTCGGGCCGCACGTAGGCGGGGTCCTTGCCGCCCAGCTCCAGCCCCATGGGGGTGAACCGCCCGGCCGCCGCGGCGTGGACCGCCCGGCCGCCGCCGACCGACCCGGTGAAGGCCACGAAGTCCACCCGCGGGTCGGCGACCATCCGGCCGACCTGGTCGTGGTCGACGTGCAGGTGCTGGAACAGGCCCTCGGGCAGGCCGGCTCGGGCCGCCGCCGCGGTCATGCGCTCGGCGCAGAGCGGGGTCTGGGCCGCGTGCTTGAGGATCACCGCGTTGCCGGCGGCCAGCGCGGGTACCACCGTGTTCACGGCCGTCAGGTAGGGGTAGTTCCACGGGGCCAGCACCAGCACCACGCCCAGGGGTTCCCGCCGGATGAACCGGGTGAACCCGTCCTTGTCCCCGGGCACCACGTCGGCCAGGGCGTCGGGGGCCAGGGCGAGCATGGTGCGGGCCCGCTCCTCGAATCCCCGGATCTCCCCCGGGGCGTAGCGGATGGGGCGACCCATCTGCCAGGTGATCTCCTGGGCGATCTCGTCCCGTTCCGCCACGAAGGCGTCGACCATGGCCGACAGCAGGGAGATCCGCTCGGCCAGGGGCACCCGTTTCCAGTCCTCGGCCGCGGCTCGCGCCCGGTCGAGGCTCCGGTCGACGAGGCGATCGTCGGCGAGGGGGCGCTCCACGTAGAGCAGCCCATCGACGGGCGACACAGTGCGCTGGACGCGTTCCGAGGACATGGCGGACACTCCACGGCAGGGGAGGGGGCCGACCGGCCGCGCCCCCCACCTATGCCGATGGCCGACGCCTGCCGAGCGGCGGAGCGTTCCGCCGCACCGAGCCTCCGGGCGGAGACGAGCCTGCGCGGTCCACGGGCCCGGTTGCCCCTGCCAAGGGGGTGCCACGACCGCCGCGGGCCCCGGCTGCCGCACCGACCACCCCTGCGGGCGGGGCGCCGAAGGTGCAGGGTGACGCGCCCGGGCAGTCCCCCTCGGCGACCCGAGCAGCTACACTGCCGGGCGCCGCAGCACTCGACCGCCAGGAGGCGCCCATGTCCCGCATCGGTCTGACCTACGCCCTCGGGTTCATCGCCTTGAGTCTGCTCCTCGCGCCCGGGTGCGGCGACAAGGCCCCGGTCGACACCGGGGGGGCGGCCGACGGGGGAGCGGCCGATGGCGGGGGCGGCGATGGCGGCACCGACGGCGGCGACGTCGACTGGCCCGACAACGACAAGGACGGCTGGACCCAGGACGTCGACTGCGACGACGAGGTTCCCGAGGTGAATCCCGGTGCCACCGAGATCTGCAACGGCAAGGACGACGACTGCGATCCCACCACCGACGAGTCGGGGTGGATCACCATCGGGGACACCAGCTTCGAGAGCCTGCAGGCCGCCATCGACGTGGCGACCTACGACGACACCGTGTCCGTATGCGGGGGGATCTTCGCGGAGCAGCTCGTCGTCGACCACGACCTGAACCTGATCAGCGAGCTGGGCGTGACGGGGACGGTGGTCGACGGCAGCGGCACGGCCGGGAGCACACTGGTGGTCACCGGTGGGCACGTGGTCATCCAGGGCTTCTCGTTCACCGGTGGGACCGGGGCCGATCACGAGAGCGCCGGCGACCTGCAGGGGGGTGGGGTCTACATCAGCAACGTCGACACCACCATCCTCAGCCGCTGCGACGTGTCGGGCAACAGCGCCGACCGCGGCGGGGGCATCTACGTCGCCGAAGGCGCCAACGTCACGCTGCAGTACAGCACGGTCTCCGGCAACAGCGCCGCCGAGGGAGGGGCCATCTACGGAAATGTGGCGGACATCACCCTCAACAGCAGCGAGGTGACGGCCAACACCGCGACCATCCGGGGCGGGGGCCTGACCGGGGTCGAGGCCGATTTCACCATGAACAGCGGCGTGGCCCACGCCAACAGTGCCCCGCAGGGCGGGGGGGCTGCGATCGACGACGACAGCTCGCTGCGGGTCGTGGGATCCGACTGGGGGGAGGGCGATGACGACGACAACGTCCCCGACGACGTCTGGACCCCCGAGGCGTCCTACGACGGCTACGGGGACGGCAGCACCTTCACCTGCAATCCGGCCGGCTGCTCGTGAAGCCGGGCGCGCCCCGGGGGGCCGCCCCCGCCGAGGGGGCCGCCAGGGCTCCGGCGCCGCCTGCCCCGCGGGCGAGGCCTCGGGGGGAGAGCGGACCGTGCCCCGGCAGCCGACGGCGGTGGCGATGACCGCACCGGCCCGGTAGGCAGTGGCGGCCCCGCCGTCAGTGGTCGGTTTCCCGCGCCGAACACCGTAAGGCTCCCGGCCGCCCTCCACCCCCGTCCGCAAGCCGATCGTCCCGATGCAACTCGTCGATATCGCCGCCCGCCTCCGCGACGAGGTGGACGCCCTGACCTTCCGGGCCCCGGTCACCCACGTCCTCAACCCGCTGGGCTACGCCTGGCCGCTGCACCGCGCCTACCTGGAACGCTTCGGCAGCGGTCCGAAGCAGGCTGTGTTCCTGGGCATGAACCCCGGCCCCTGGGGCATGGCCCAGACCGGCGTCCCCTTCGGCGAGGTCGCGGCGGTGCGCGACTGGATGGGCCTTGCCGGGGCGGTGCGCCGCCCGGCCCACGAGCACCCCAAGCGGCCGATCACCGGCCTGTCCTGCCCCCGCAGCGAGGTCAGCGGACGGCGGTTGTGGGGCTGGGCCGCGCAGCGCTTCGGTCCACCGGAGGAATTCTTCTCCCGGTTCTTCGTTCTCAACTACTGCCCGCTGCTGTTCCTCGAGGAGAGCGGGCGCAACCGGACCCCCGACAAGCTCCCGGCAGCGGAGCGGGCCCCGCTGGAGGACGCCTGCGACCGGGCACTCCGCGAACAGGTCGCGATCCTGCGTCCCCGGTTCGTCATCGGTGTGGGGGCCTGGGCCGAGAAGCGCGCCCGGGCCGCGCTGGCCGGCGTCGAGGTGGACGGGGAGCCCCTGCGCTTCGGCCGGATCCTGCACCCGAGCCCAGCCTCACCCGCCGCCAACCGGGGTTGGGCGCCCCAGGCCGAGGCCCAGCTCGTCGCGCTGGGGCTCCTGGACGAGTAGCCCGACGCGGCAGCCGGACGAGGAGCGCCGGGGAGGGAGGCGGCGGGAGGGAGAGCGTCGTGGCGGGAGGGAGAGCGTCGTGGCGGGAGGGAGAGCGTCGTGG
>RFKJ01000158.1 GCA_003694325.1 Deltaproteobacteria bacterium | reverse complement strand
GCTGCCGGATGTGCCCGCGGTTCATGCCGCCCCCCGCGCGGCCGGCGCGCCCGGCAGCCGCACCACCTCGTCGGCGATCCGATCCACCGTGGACTCGTGGTGGCTGATCAGCAACAGGCCCGCCCCGTGACTGCGGGTCACCTCCACCAGCAGCTCGATGACGGCGCGGCGCAGGACCGGGTCCAGCCCGGTCTCGGGTTCATCGGCGATGACCATGCGGGGCAGCGGGGCGATGGCGATGGCCAGGGCCGCCCGCTGGGCCATCCCCCCGGACAACTCGCCCGGCAGGGCCGCCGCGGTGTCGGGCGACAGCCCGACCTCGTCGAGCAGCTCGGCGATGGCCCGCCCCTCCGACGCCGGAGGCTCCTGCCGGCGACGCACCGCGAGCTGGAGCTGCCGCCCCACCGTCCGGCCCGGGTTCAGGGCCGAGCTGGCCGCCTGGGGCGAGTAGGTCACGTAGGCCCCGCGCAGGTGCCGGGTCCGGCGCAGCAGCCGACGCTGGGCCCGCATCCCCTTCCCCACGACGTCGGCGAACCAGTCGCGGTCCCTGTCGAGCTGGGGGTACCGCAGGCTGCCCGCGACGATGCCCGGGTCGACATCCAGCACCGCCATGCAGGCCCGCGCAGTCAGCGACTTGCCCGCACCCGACGGCCCCACCAGCGCCGTGACCCGCCGGGGATGCACGGCCAGCCCGACGTCCTCGATCAGCATCCGCCCCGGAGCCCGGATGCTGAGACCCTCCACGACGACCAGCGGCCCGCTCATCGGGCCCTCGCCGCGACACCCAGGCACAGGCTCATGGCGGCCACGATGCCGATGAGGGCCAGCCCCAGCACCAGCGCGTGCATGGACGGCACGTCCAGCACCAGCGAGGGGTAGCCCAGGTTGAGGAGGTCGGCCCAGCTCACCAGGCTGTCGGCGTGGGTGAAGCTCGGCTGGTCCTCCACCACCGCCAGGTAGGACAGCGCGATCTCCAGGAAGACCACCTGCATCATCACCTCGGCCCCCTGCCGCACCACCACCGGGCGCAGGTTCAGGGCCACCACGTGCCAGCCGTAGATCCGGCTGCCCCGGTAGCCGTGGGCCCGCAGGGCCTCGACGAAGCGCGCCCCGCCCAGGCGCGAAGCCACGGCGGCGGCCTCGTCCATGGCCCCCGGGGCGGACAGCACCGCCCACGTCAGGGCCAGGGGCAGCAACCCCCGGGCATCCTTGGGGATCACCAGCGCCACGACCAGGATCACCAGCATCCGGGGGAGGGCACCCACCACCTCGCCCAGCGCCTGGATCACCGTGCCCACCCGGCTCGACCCCACGCAGGCGAGCAGCCCCCCGAGGACGGCGAAGCCCATGACCACGAGCCCGGCGGCCACCGATGGCAGGGCCACGACCCGCGCCCCCTGCATGGCGTACTCGGTCAGGGGCCGCCCCCGGTTGTCGGCCCCCAGGGGCGGCAGCTCGGCGGGAGAGGCATAGGCCAGCGAGGCGTCGGGCGGCGACAGGTGCTCCGGCGCCATCCACGCCGCCCAGCCCAGCAACAGCAGGCAGGCCAGGGCGAAGGCCCCGGCGAGGCGTCGGGTCCACTCCCCTCCCCTCATGCCGCCGCCTCCACCGTCGACGCCGTCGCCGACAGGACCGGCGCCCGCCGGACGTGCCAGGCGGTCACGATCTCGACCACCGCCTGGAGCAGCAACAGGAAGCTGCTGATCAGCGAGAAACACGTCGCCGCCGCCAGCACGACCCCGAAATCCTGCAGCAGGGTCCCGCCCCACAGCAGGTCCCCCATGCCATCGATGCGCAGGACCACCTCGACCACCACCGCGCCGGACAGCAGGTGCAGCAGCCGCGCCCGGAGCTGCCCGGCCAGCGCCGGCGCCACGTTGGGCAGGGTGTTCGGCAACCGGCGCTCGCCCCGCAACAGGGCGACGCTCACGTAGCGCTGCTTGTTCTCGGTCTGGAACAGGTCCCGGGTCCCCAGCACCGCGCCCGACAGGGCGCCGTCCGCCAGGCCCAGGACCAGCGCCCCGGCGGCGAGGCGGACGAGGTTGGCCTCGGCGCCGTAGGCCGCCGACCCGTAGGCGAGCGTCACCGCGGCCGCCGCCACCAGGCTGAGCACCAGGGCCGGCACGAGGCCGACGATCTGGAGCACGGCGTCGAGACCGCGCGGGATCCGCAGCCGCGCTCCGGCGACCGACCCCAGGCCGACCGGGATGATGGCGAGGCCCAGCAGCTTGAGGGTGTTGGGGACCGCCTCCCGCAGCAGCTCGGCGACGGCGACCCCCTGCTGCAGGCGCCAGGAGTTGCCGAAGTCACCCTGGACCGCCCCACCCAGCCAGCCCCAGAAGAAGCTCCACGGGCCGGCGTCGAGGTTCCACCGGGCGGCGAGCACCTCCGTGCCGCCACAGGACTGGGGCGGGCAGATGATGCTCGCCGGATCCCCGGGCAGCGCCCAGATCAGCGCCGTGATGATCGCCGGCACCAGCAGTGGCAGCGCGATCGCTGCCACCACCCTCACCGCCGGCCGGAGCCACCAACGTGTCACCGAGACTCCCTGCGTCTTGCGGGCCCGCGAAGGCGGCCCCCGCCCTGGTCAGCGCCCGTACTTCCAGGCGTCGATCTCGGTGAAGTAGTAGTAGGGCGTGATGATGTTGCCACGCACCTCGGTACGCCAGGCACTCTTGGTGTCGAGCTTCCAGAGGAAGAGGTAGGGGAGGTCCTCGGCAAGCTGCTCGTGGAGCTTGTGGTAGGCGTCGCGGGCCGCCGTGTCGGTGATCGCCTTGTCGTACTCGGCCAGCGTCGCGTCCACCGCGGCGTTGCTGTAGTTGAAGATGTTGAGCTTGCCCTCCTTGCCCTTGCGGGTGTGGAACAGGTGGTTGACCTCCTCGTAGAGGCCGAAGGACCACTTGCCGATGAGCAGGTCGTAGTCGGTGGCCTGCCCCGTCAGCACCTGGCGCTTCCACTCGTCGGCGCTGATCTTGAACTCCTGGCGATCGAAACCGGCCGCGCCGAGCTGGTTGCCCACCTGCGACAGCAGGTCGGGGGCCTCGTTGTTGAGCGGCGTCAGCATCCCGATCCGCAGGCTGATGGGCTGGTTCTTGTAGTGCCACCGCCCACCGACCTGCTTCAGCCCCGCGGCCTCGAAGTACTCCCGCGCCTTGGCCTTGTCGCTGCGGTCCACGGTCGGCACCGACCGGTTGTAGTACGGGCTGGACTGGACGAAGGGGCCGGAGATGAACTCGCAGGGGCTGTTTTCTTCGCCGGGCTTGACCCCGATGGTCTTCTCCCGGAGATCCGTCCGGTCGATGGCGTAGTTGAGTCCCTTGCGGACCCGCTGGTCGGCCAGCTCGCCCTTGCGGGTGTTGATGGCGATGAACCACCAGCTTCGCAGGTCGTAGGACTTCAGCGCGACCTCGTCGTTGTTGCTGAGGTCGGGCCGGTAGGGCGGCGGCACCGCGATGATGCCCTGCACGCCGTTGTTGATGATGGTCTTGATCTGGACCAGGGGGTCCCCGGCGTCCTGGAGCTGGAGCTGGGCGATCTGCGGCGTGTGGTGCACGTTGGCGAAGGCGTCGAACAGCGCCCCCCGCCGGCCCCGCGAGCCCTTCATCGGGCCGGTGCCGATGGGGCGGGCGCTGAACTCGAGGTCCGGCGAGATCGCCGTGCTGTCGAAGACGTGTTCCGGCAGGATCGAGAACCCGAGCCGCTCCCGCGGGTTGTGGAACACCCGGTTGAACGTCACCGTGGCGACCGAGTTGCCCTGGGTGTCACACCCCACCAGGAATTCCCGGTACCCTTCGGCCACCGGGCTCGGCGTCCCGGGATCCAGCATCGCGTCGACGGTGAAGCAGAGGTCCTTGCTGGTCAGCGGCTTGCCGTCGTGCCACTTGATGCCGCTCTTCAAGGTGATCTTGACGCCCTTGCCCCCCTCGGTCAGCTCCCAGGCTTCGACCACCCGGCTGCGCAGCTCGTTGGTCACCGCGTCGTGGTACCAGAGCCGGTCGAAGACCAGCTCCTGGCTTCGGTAGTCGACCATCGCCGAGGCGTACAGCGGGTTCATCGATGTCGGCAGGCTCTCCTCGAAGTAGGCGAGGGTCGAGCCCGTACCGAGGGCGGCCACGCCGACGGCACCCGCTCCGATCAGGGCAGCGGCGAGTGGTGCGTCTCTCAGGGCCATGGAGGTTCTCCTCGTCAGGACGGACGTGCATCAAGCGCTGCGGTCAGTGGACCGGAGCGGCCGGCGCAGCGTTTCGACTGAGCCGGATGTGGAGTGCATCGAGAGGGTACCGGACCGCCGCCAGCGGCGGGTAACGTCGAACGAGTCGGTGGACGAGCTCCTGCGCCCGCAGGGGGTTGGCGTTCCCCACGTCCCAGGCGGCCACCGACGCCAGGAACACGGGATCGGCGGCGCTCTCGGAGGATCGATCCAGCGCATTGATGCGCAGGACCCCCGCGTCGCGGAACTGTCCGTTGGCGTCCGCGACGACCATGCCGGCACGCAGCGCGGCGACGCGGGCGATGCGCGCGAACGGCGAATGGAAGGCCTCCTCGCCGCCGCCGACCCGGGCCATTCCCTGCTCGAGCTGCTTGCCGAGCCAGGCCGCCTGGTCGAGCATCCGGTCCGGTACGACCCGGCCATCGACGATGGCCGGGGCCACGGCCGCCGCCAGGGGGCTCCGGTCCTTCCAGGCCTCCACCGCCGCCACCCCATCGGTGGACGCCGCCACCAGGAAGGGGAGATCGGCGGAGGCCAGCAGGAAGCCCCCGAACAGCCAGGCATCGTCGAGCACCACGTCCGGGGTCACCGACGGCGCCGACTCCGGAGGCAGCAGCCACGGTACCTGCAGGGCCATCAGCAGCCCCCGATCCTCCTCCGGCGCCGCGGCGGCCGCCGCCGCGTCGTGCCACCGCGCCAGCAGGTACAGGGTGGTCGGGTCGGTCAGCTCGACCTCCCGGCCCTCGGGGCTCTGCTCCACCAGGCGATAGTGGGGCAGCGTGCCGGCGTCGGGCGCGCCGTCCACCGTCACCTCGCCGGGTGCGCCCGGAATGTCGACCAGCAGCTCGTCCGGGGGCCAGGTCGCGCCCGACTCCACCCACCGGCGCCAGTCGCCCACCGCCGCGCGCAGCGCGTCGGGCCCCGACTCCGGCTGGCTGGCCAGCGCCGCCCGGCCCGCGTCCGGATCCCCCGCCAGGAAGGCGCCCACGGCCTGGAAGTAGGGCACCTC
>RFKJ01000157.1 GCA_003694325.1 Deltaproteobacteria bacterium | reverse complement strand
GGCGCGGCGGTGGACCTCGTCCGGTGCACCGCCGGGGAGGCGCCCGTCGCCGCGGGACGGTAGACCGCGACCATGTCGAACGCTACCCCCACGAGATCCCGGCAGACCATCGACGCCGCCCGCGTGGCGCGGGCCGGGGGCGAGGCGGGGGCAGGGATGAGCCGGCGACTGCTCGGCTGGTACGCGGAGCATCGCCGGGTGCTGCCGTGGCGCGAACGTCCCGGCCCCTACCGCACCTGGCTGTCGGAGGTGATGCTCCAGCAGACCCGCGTAGAGACGGTCATTCCGCGGTTCGAGCGCTTCCTGGCGCGGTTTCCCACGGTGGAGGCCCTCGCTGCCGCCGACCTCGACGAGGTGCTCGAGGAGTGGGCCGGGCTGGGCTACTACGCCCGGGCGCGCAACCTCCACGCCGCCGCCCGGATGGTCGTGGCCGAGGGCGGCATGCCCACCGACGTCGCCGGGTTGCGGCGCCTGCCCGGGGTGGGGCGCTACGTCGCCGGGGCCATCGCCAGCATCGCGATGTCGCAGGACGAGGTGGCGATCGACGGCAACGCCGACCGGGTCCTCCGTCGGTTGTTCGCCTGGGATGGTGGCCGCGCCGGGGTGGAGGCCCTGGCCCGGGCCCTGCTTCCCGCCGGCCGGGCCGCCGACTTCAACCAGGCGCTGATGGACCTCGGCAGCGCCGTCTGCCTGCCCCGCAATCCCCGGTGCTCCGACTGCCCCCTCGTCGGGGACTGCCGGGCCGCGGAAACCGGGGAGCCGGAGCGCTACCCGAAAAGCGGGCGCCGGCGCACGGTGCCCACCTGTTCGGCCGTCGGCCTGGTGGTCCGCCGCCGGGGCCTGCTGCTGCTGGGGCGCCGCCCGGTCTCCGGCCTGTTCGGCGGGCTGTACGAGCTGCCGGGGGTGATCGGGGAACCCGGTGACGACCGCGACGGGCTCGGTGCCCGGGCCCTCGCCACCCACTTCGGCCTGGAGCCGACGGCGCTGGTCGAGGTGGGCGGTGTGCGCCACACCCTGACCCACCTGCACCTGCACCTGCACCTGCTGGCCCTGCCGGGCGACGGACGCCGTCCCCCTCCCAGGCCCCGGGCGACCTTCTACACCGCCTTCTCCTGGGTGGACCCGGCCCGGCCCACGGGGGTCGCGCTGTCCACCCTGGCGAGCAAGGCGCTGGCGGTGGTCTCCGGCGGGGAGGCGCCCGGCGCGGGTTCGCCGGGTGGGGATGGCCGCGAGGGGGCCGACCCCCGGTGAACGCCTCCCGACGGGCGGGAGTCCGCCATCTCCCCGCCCCCCGTGGACTCAGCCCGGTCCGGTCGATGCGTCGTCGGGGAGCAGGTCGGCGGCGAGCGAGGAGCGGAGCCACGCCTCGCAGGCGTCGAGGGCCGGCCGATCCCGGGAGTCGAGGATGACGGTGACCGTCCAGGGGCGGGTCTCGTACCGGGGGTAGCTGCCGATGGCCACCGACGGCCATCGCTGCTGGGCCTCGCGGAGGGTCGAGGCGATGGCCGCCTCGGCCGCGGCGGTGTGCAGCGACCGGGACAGCATCGGGCGTCCTCCCAGGCGGTGGGCGATGGCGTCGAACTTCACCTGCAACAGCGGGGGGACGCCGGGGAAGGCGAGGACCCGGCCGGCCACCACCTGGGGGAAGAACACGTCGGCCTCCCACCACAGCTCGGCGCCCGCCGGGACGTCGGCCATCCGCAGGGCGTCGTCGGTGAGGCGGTCGCCCATGCGCCGCCGGAGGACCTCCACCAGCTCGGGGCGGCGTTCGAGCTGCACGCCGAGGGCCTCGGCGATGCCGGCCATGGTGAGGTCATCGTGGGTGGGCCCCACGCCGCCGGTCGTGATCACCCAGTCGGCCCGTTCCAGGGACAGGCGGACCTCGGCGGCGATCCCGGCCACATCGTCCCGGATCACGCTGGCGCGGACGAGGTCGAGCCCCAGCTCGCGCAGCCGCCGGACGAGCCAGGGGGTGTTCTGGTCGGGGAACTTCCCGGTGAGGATCTCGTCGCCGATGACGACGAGCGCGACGGTAGGGGCGGCCGGCGGGACGCCGTCGGGATCGGACGTTCCCCGGTCGGCGGGGCGGCGGTCTCCGGCACGGGGGGGGGCAGGGGACTGCGACATGGCGAATCCATACCACCCAACCGGCCCCGGCGGCGCTACAATCGAAGTTGTCGGCCGCAGTCCGGCCTCCCTGCCCGTCGGAACCTCCCCCCGTCTCCGGCTGTCGGAGCCTCCACGATCCTGCCCCCTGGTCCATGAAGCTCGGCTATCCCCGCCACGGTCTGCGCGTCACCGTGCGCCTGCACGGCACGGTGGTGAGCCAGCGCGTGCTCTGGGCGCCGCCCGTCGGCGAGCTGCTGAGCCTTTCGCTGGCGGCGGGGGCCCTCTGCTTCCTGTTCGGCCGGCTGGCCAGCAACGACATCACCCTGTTGGGGCTGTGGTCCCCCCTGCTCTCCCAGCTCGCGGTCCTCCTCCTGTTCCCGACGGGTGTCGGCCTGGCCCTGGCGTCCCTGCTGTGGCGTCGCCGGGTCGCGGTGGGCGCGGGGCGCGATGCGGTGCCGACCCCGGATGGCGGAGCCCCGGCGACGGTGATCTGGGCTCCGGGCCGCCCCCCGGAACTGGTCCCGGCGGATGCCGCGGCCGGCCGGCGGCCGATGGAGCCGGGCAGCCGGTGGGCCTGGCGAGCCGGGGACGTCGAGCTCCTCGTCGACGCCCTGGACCGGCAGCCGGCCCGCCGCCTGCCGACGGATCCCCTCGGCGACATCGGCCTGGTCGTGGTGGCGCTCTCCCTCTACGTCGGCATCCTCCAGGTCCGGACCCTGGTGCAGGTGCTTCCGGGCCAGGGGACGGCGGTCGACGATGGCTACCAGATGAGCCCCGAGCTGATCGCCCGCCTGCTCCAGCGGGACTTCGAGGGGGCGGACGAGGGCGTGGAGCCCCGTGCCGACCGTCCCGAGCTGCCCCGGCAGGTGGACGGCGTGTACCTGCCGGCCGGGAGCGAGGGGCCGCTGGTCCGGGTCGGCGGCGGGGCGACCCAGGGGGACCACGTGATGCGGACGGATCCCCTGGACGATCCGGAGCCCGAGCCCGAGCCCGCCAGCCTCGCCGACGCCGACGGCGAATCGCTGGCGCTGGAGGCGACCACCGACCTGCCGGAGGACGTCGCCGGCCAGGCGCGGCAGGCGCCGGACCGGCACGACGACTCGGACCGGGGCGAGGAGCTGGCCCGGAGACTCCCCGCGCCGATGGAGCGGTTCATCGGGTGGGGATTCCGCGACTGGATGGACGCGTCCCAGCGGCAGGACCGCCTCGATCCGCGGGCCCGGCAGGAGATCGAGCTGGCCCGGGCCCGGCTGCGGATCGACCCCGACGACCCCGGTGCCCTGCAGGTCGTCGGCCACTACGCCTACCTCGCCGAAGACTTCTCGCTGTGTCGCTCCGCCTACCAGCGCCTTACCGAGCTGTACCCGGACTTTGCAGCGGGTTACAACAACCTCGCCCTCACCTACAAGCGGCAAGGTGACTACGCGACCGAGGAAGCTCTCTACCGGAAGGCCCTCGCGCTCGAGCCGAACGATCCCGTCGTGCTCAACAACCTCGCCATCGCCCTCGCCCACCAGCAGCGCTACGAAGAAGCGTTGGCGATCATGGCCCTGCTCGAGGAGATCGACCCCGACGATCCCTACAGCGAGCTGCACCGGGCCAAGATCTACGCGGCGATGGGCAAGCGGGAGCGGGCGTACCGGGCCCTGCGCCGGGCGCTGGCCGGCGTCGACCGGCTCGATACCCTCCACCACATCGAGTTCCGGCAGGACCTCCGCGTCGAGCCCCTCCTGGACAGCCTCCGGGGTGAAGCGCGGTTCCGGCGCTTGATCGAGCGGACCTACGGCGCCGAGTCCCAGGCCATCCTGGCCGGGGCGTCGGGAGGCAGCCGTGGGTGATCTGTCGGTCTGCGTCCGGCTCAACGGGGTGGTCGTCGAGGACCGGACCCTCCGGGTGGATCGCCTGGTGCACATCGGGGAGTCGCCATCGGCCGTGGTCTCCTTCCCCGGAGCGGACCTCGCGGTCGTTCGGACCGGTCGGCGGCTGATGGTGCGGGGGCGGGACCTCGAGGAGGGGGACACCCTGTTCCTGAAGCTGGGAGCGGTGGACGTCCGGCTCGAGCACACCATGCGGGCCAGCACCCCGCCGGCCTGGCACGAGGCCGTCGACCGCCGCTTCCTGGTGGTCGTCGCGCTGGTGACGGGGATCGGCACCTGGTGCGACGCGGCGGGGAGCTGGGCGGACCGCAACCCCCTGGGGCTCGCGGTGCGGGAGGAGTCCGCGCCGGTGGAGCCCCTCGGCGGCGAGGCCAGCTTCCAGCGCACCTCCCTGGTGGCGACGGGCGAGGCCGTTCCCCCCGCCGGCGGTGACGTTGTCGAGGATGTCGCCGACGGGCCTCGGCACATCCCCGACGACCCGAACTCCGGGACGGCCTGGTATGCGTGGTATCGCCGCGCGGTCCCCGAGGACCCCCTGGTGCTGGACGCCTACGCGCGCCTCGAACACGATCCCACCGACGTCGCGGCCCACCAGGTCGTGGCCCGGGCCGCGTACGGCGACGACGAGTTCGACGCCGCCGTGTGGCACTACCGGTGGTTGGTCCACCACGGGGTCCGGGACCGGGACACCCTGCTGCGCCTGGCGCGGGCCGAGCAGCGCCGGGGCCGCCACGCCACCGAGGTGAGCCTCTACGAGCAGGTCCTGGCGGAGGATCCCACCGACGTCGACGCCCTCGCCGGGTTGACGGTGGCGCTGGCGCGGCTGGGGCGCCTCGACGAGGCGGTGCGGAAACTGGACAGCCTGCAGGCGGCGGCGCCGATGTCGCCGGTCACCGAGCTGACCGTCGCCACCATCGCGGCGCTGCAGGGGCAGGATCGCGACGCCCTGGATGCCCTGGACCGGGCCATCGCCAGCCGCGGGCAGCTCTCGGACGAGATGCAGGTCGAGCTGCGCCGGGAGCTGGCCCTCGACCCGGCGTTCTCCGGGCTGCGCAAGGACAAGCGCATGCGGGCGTTGTTGCACCGTCACCTGGGAGCGGCGGCGCCGACACCGATGCGGACGAAGGGGCCGGGCTGATAGCCTGCCCGCGCCGGAATCCCGGGAGCTGCTCGTGCCCTCCTCCGAACTGATCGCGGTCTACGCCGGGTCCTTCGACCCCTGCACCCTGGGGCATCTCCACGTCATCCGGCGGGGTGCCATGCTGTTCGGCAAGGTGATCCTCGCCGTGGGCAACAACCCCAGCAAGCGCTACCTGCTGCCGACCGAGGACCGGGTCGGCGTGCTGCAACGAGTCACGGCGGATTTCCCCAACGTCGAGGTCGACCGGTTCGACGGGCTGCTGGTGGACTACTGCCGGCGGGTCGGCGCCCGGGTGATCCTCCGGGGGCTCCGGGCCAGCACCGACTTCGACTTCGAGTTCCAGGTGGGGCTGGCCAACCAGGACATGGCCCCGGACATCCAGACGGTGTTCCTGCTGACCGATCCGGCCCACATCTTCATCTCCTCCTCGCTGGTCAAGGAGATCGCCAGCAACGGGGGCGACGTCAGCCGCTACGTGCCCACGCCGGCGCTCGAGGCCATGCACGCCCGGTTGCAGGGGGCCTGAGGCGTTCGTTCAGCCCAGGAGCTGCTCGAGCCGGCGAGCTGCCCGCTCGGTGGCGTGGCGGTGCCCTTCGGTGAACGATCCTCCGCCGAAGGGGTTGAGCAACTCGATGACCCCGCAGGGTTGACCGGCGCGGCGGTAGGGCACGGCCAGCAGGGTGCGGGTGGCGTAGCCGACGGCCCGGTCGATGGCCGGGTAGTGATTGGGGTTGGCGGCGACCTCGCGGACCAGCAGGGAGGTGCCGGTCCGCAGGACGAGGCCCGCGATCCCTCGACCGGCGGGGAAGGACACCCCGCGCAGGGCCTCGGCGGCCGGGCCCCGGACCGCCAGGAAGCGGATGCGCCGCCGCATGGGGTCGAGGGCGAGGACCGATGCGCTCTCGGCGGGGACGAATCGCAGCAGCACGTCGAGGACCGACCGGGCGAAGCGCTCCGCGTCCCCCGACCGCGGAAGGGCGTCCAGCTCCCGGGCGAGCATGGCCATGGTGTCGGGCGTCATGGCCTGCAGGCGGCCGTAGGCCTGGGACACCTGCGGCGAGGGAGCGTCGAGGTCGGCCAGGTCGTGCTGGACCCAGGCGCTGTCCAGGCTGGGCAGCTCGGCGCTGTCCTCGTCGCTGTCGGAGACCTGCTGGACCTCGAAGCGGGTATTGGAGTCCGGGTCGGTGACATCGATGGTGCCGTCGGGTTGCAGCAGGCAGACGGCCCGGTGCAGGGTGTCCTGGTCGAGTCCATAGCGGTCCAGAGCGATCCCCAGGGCGTCCATCCAGTCGGTCGCCCGGGTCTGCTGTGGGGCGCTCAACTCGACGGCCCGGCCGTCGTCGGCCTTGGCGCCCATCCACCGGATCTCGTAGGTCGGCATCGATCCTCCCGAAACAGGGCTAACCAAGCCAGCCCGGCGGGGTGACCTCCCCGGGTCCAGGCACCCGCCGCACGTCCGCTGCGGTTAGCTGCGGGTGGCCGCCATGGCGGTCCGCCGGGCACCCGGTTCTCGGCCCCCGGGTAGAGACGGCGACGTCGGAAGGAGGAGACATGTGTGGGATCATTGCAACGGTCGGGCGGAACCGGGCGATCCCCGTGCTGCTCGAGGGCCTGCATCGCCTCGAGTACCGCGGCTACGACTCGGCCGGACTCGCCGTGCTCGACGGGGGGCGCCTGGTCCTGCACCGCAAGGTCGGCCGAGTGCGGGAGCTGGAGGCCCAGGTGCCGGCCGAACAGCCGGGGACCGTGGGCATCGCCCATACCCGGTGGGCGACCCATGGCGGGGTGACCGAGGCCAACGCCCACCCCCACCTCGACACCACCGGCCGGATCGCGGTGGTGCACAACGGCATCATCGAGAACATGTCGGCCCTGCGGGCGCGCCTCGAGGGCGAGGGGGTGCGGTTCCGCTCCGAGACCGACTCCGAGATCCTCGCTCACCTCATCGGTCGCTACTACTTCGCCGAGGACGGCAGCGAGACGGCCGGACGACCGGTGGCGGCGGTGCGGGCAGCCCTGCGGGTGGTCCGCGGCACCTGGGGAATCGCCGCGCTCTTCGCGGACCACCCCGAGCTCATCGTCGCCGCGCGGAACGGCTCGCCGCTGGTGATCGGGCTGGGCGAGGGGCAGTCGTACCTGGCCAGCGACAGCCACGCGCTGGTGCCGTACACCCGGCGGGTGGTGTTCCTCGACGACGGGGAGGTCGCCCGCATCGACGCCTCCGGCGTCCAGACCTGGCACAGCGACGGGGCGCAGGTCGACAACGCCATCGAGACCCTCGAGGAGGTGTGGGGCGACGGGGACAAGGGCCGCTACCCCCACCTCATGCTCAAGGAGATCCACGAGCAGCCCGAGGCGCTGAGCCGTTGCCTGTCGGGGCGGGTGGTCTCCGAGACCGGCACCGCGAGGCTGGGAGGCCTGGACCTGTCGCCGCGGGACCTCGCCCGGATCAGCCGGGTGGGCCTGCTGGGATGTGGCACGGCCTACCACGCCTGCCGGGTCGGTGCGCAGCTCATCGAGGCGGCCACCCGGGTGCCGGCCAAGGCGGAGATCGCCAGCGAGTTCCGCCACCGCAACCCGGTGGTGGATCCCGACGCGCTCTTCTTCGCGGTGAGCCAGTCGGGCGAGACCGCCGACACGCTCGGCGCGGTGAAGGAGATCCAGATCAAGGGCGGCGAGGTGATGGGCGTGGTCAACGTCGTCGGCTCGTCCATCGCCCGGGCCTGCGGTCGGGGGGTCTACATCCACTCCGGGCCGGAGATGTCGGTGGCCAGCACCAAGGCGTTCAGCAACATGGTGGCGGCGCTGGCGGTGTTCACCCTGATGCTGGCCCGCCAGCGGGGGTTGAGCGTCCACGACGGCCGGGCCTACATCCAGCAGCTCCTCGACGTCCCGAGCCGGGTCGCCGCCTACCTCGACGAACCCGGCCCCATCGACGAGCTGGTCTCCTGGGTGACGGCGCCGACCACCAACATGGTGCTGTTCCTCGGCCGGGGGCTGTCGGCCCCGGTCGCCGCCGAGGGGGCGCTCAAGTTGATGGAGGTGGCCTACATCCCGTGCATCGCCTACCCCGCCGGGGAGATGAAGCATGGCCCCATCGCCCTGCTGGAGGAGGGCTCGCCGGTCATCGTCATCGCCCCGCGCGACGCCCTGCAGGACAAGACCCTCAGCAACCTCCAGGAGTGCAAGGCGCGGGGAGCCCGGGTCGCGTTGATCCACACCGCAGGAGACCCGGTGGGCCGGTACGCCGACCTGTCGATCCCGGTCCCGGACACCCACCCGTTCTTCTCGCCGCTGCTCACGGTGCTGCCCCTGCAGCTCCTCGCCTACCGGGCCGGACTCGCCCTGGGGCGGGACATCGACCGGCCCCGCAACCTGGCCAAGTCGGTGACCGTGGAGTGAGCCGCGGGGGAGCGGTCCCCGGGGCGAGCGGGCCGCGGGGGGCGCCGCGCCCGGCCGCGACCCGGCGCTACAGGTCGTCGCCGTAGATCCGGTAGGTCTTGTAGATGCGGGCCCCCAGCTTCTCGAGCGCTCCGCGCATCCGGGTGTTGTCCTCCAGGATCCACGAGCACTCGGCGCCCTTGATGTTCATCTCGAGCCCCGCCTGCCAGGTGCGCTCGTAGAGGAGCGCGCCGATGGGCTTGCGCTGGTGGGCCTTGGCCACGCCGAGGGTGAACACCCGGATCTGGTCGACCTTGCTGCGCCGGGTGAGGTAGTACCACCAGCCGATGGGCAGGATCCGCCCGTTCATCGGCTTGACCACCTGGTTGAAGTCCGGCAGGGTCAACGAGAAGGCCACCGGCTCGCGGGTCCCGTCCCCCTTGTCGTGCTCGACGACGAAGCACAGGCGCGGGTCGATCATCGGCTTGAGACCCTTGGCGACCTTGGTGAACTCCTCGTCGGTGAGCCGGACGAAGCCCCAGTTGTCCTGCCAGGCATCGTTGTACAGGACCCGGGCCAGCTCCACTTCGTCGGCGTAGTGCTTGAGATCCACCGGGCGGACGCTGTACTCGGGGTAGCGCTCCCGGACCCGCTGGGCGATGCGGGCGATCTGGGCCGGCATGGGTCCGGGGTCCAGCCAGTAGGCGTAGAGATCCTTGGCCTTCTGCAGGCCCAGTGCCTCGTAGATCCGCGGGTAGTAGTCGCGGTTGTAGGTCATGAGCACGAGGGGATCGCTGTCGAAGCCGTCGACCAGCAGCCCGCACTCGTGGTTGGTGTTGAAGTTGAAGGGGCCCAGGATCCGCTTCATGCCCCGCTGGCGCAGCCAGTCCCGAGCGGTGGTGAGCAGGCTGCGGGCGATGTCGATGTCGTCGATGAACTCGAAGAAGCCGAAGAAGCCGGTGCCGGCCTCGACGGACTGGTAGCCGTGGTCGACGTGGGCCGAGATGGTGCCCACCGGCTCGCCGTCGCGCCAGGCCATGAAGAGCTGCACGTCGGCGAGCTTGAAGTACGGGTTCTTCCTGGGGTTGAAGAACTCCTTGCGCTCCATGATCAGGGGCGGGACCCAGTGGGGGTCGTCGGCGTAGACACGCCAGGGGAATCGGATGAACGGGCGGGTGTCCCCGTTCAGGTCGACGGGCCGGATCTCCACGCGGTTCATGCGGGCTCCAGGAAGGCGGCGGGGTTAACCCCTTGGGCGGTCCTCCGTCGAAGAACGCACCAGGACCCCGTCGTCCTGCCAGGCCCAGGTCCACCCGTCGTCGGTGGTGAGGCGGCCATCGACCTCGAGACCGTGCAGCGGGTCCGTGGGGCGGACGGCGGGTGGCAGCGCCTCCCGGTGGGGCGAGGGCGCGGCGGGAACCGGGCCGGCCAGGAGCAGCGGTCCTCGGGGGGAGACCACGACGATGCCCCCGTCGGGGGACCGCGCGAGGAGCGGGGGACCGGCCGGCGGCGAGACCTCCACCTGGCGCCAGCGGTCGGGGGCGCCATCCCCCCACCACGCGCTGCGGGCGCAGCGGAGCACGGCAAACGGACCGGTCGGGGAGCGGGCGGCGACCAGCTCCAGGGGGGTGTCGTCGGGGTCGAGGTGGGCGAGCAGGCGCTCCTCCCCCCCATC
>RFKJ01000156.1 GCA_003694325.1 Deltaproteobacteria bacterium | reverse complement strand
GGGCTGACCGACGAGACCGGGCGCCCGGTCATCGACAAGCGAGGCGGCGGCTACTACTCCGGGGACTGGGCGCCGTGCAGCAAGTCGGCGGTGGGCACCCACTCCCCCAGCTTCAACGGCACCATCGGGTTCCGGTGCTGCACCGACCCGGTCCGGTGACCGGCGCGACCGGCCGGCCCTCGTCGCCTCGGCGCCGCCTCCCCGCCGCGGGGGGCCGCCCGCGCGCGGCTCCGCCCGCGGGCGCGGAAGCCGGGATCGCTCAGGTCCGCTCGGGGAGCAGCCGGCCGGCCTCCACCAGGATGGTGCGCCCGTCGTAGACGGTGATCTCCACCCCCCGGGAGCAGGCCTGGTACCAGACGTCACAGGCGTCGATGATGTCGTTCTGGAGATCGTGTCCCTGGGGCAGCGCCGCCATGGCGTCGGCGAAGCGCGCCGCCTCCTCGTCGAAGAGCTGCTGCAGGCGCGGCCCGATGGCGCCGAAGCGCTCGGCGAGGTCGTCGCTGGGCAGCGCCTCCCACAGCGGGGCCATGTAGTCGGTGGTGCGGACCCAGCCCGCCGCCACCTCGGCGCCCAGGCCCTGCAACACGGCGACCGGGGGCGCGGTGGCATCGGTCAGCCGCCCGGAGGCCAGGCCGGCCTGCAACCCGGTCCGCACCGCCTCGGCAAACCGGCGACGGGCGTCGTTGAGGGGCTGCTGGGTGGGGACCAGCGCGTCCGACAACCGCTCGGTCAGGCGGTTCTTGACGTCCCGCTCCAGCCGGGGCTCCAGCACCCGGGCCAGGTCGGTGATCCCGACCTCCCACGCGCTGACCAGGGCCGCACCCACCCGGGAGAAGCCCCCCTCTCCCTCCTCGGCCAGCACGGCGAACGCGGTGTCGTTGTGGGTGTCCAGGCGGTCCCCGGTCGGGCCGCCGCCCACGCGCTCCCGCACCCGGCGGGCGATGGAGCGGACGATGGACGAACCGAGTCGTCCGGAGCGATGTTGCGATGACATGGGGGACCTCGAAACGCTCCGCTGCGTGGAGCGCAGGCGGGCACTAACCCCCGATCGGCCGGGCAGGAGAGGAGTTTTCCGGTTCGGCGTCCTCGGGGGCGCCGTCATCCACCTGGCTGGCGCCCGGCGGGCGGACCTCGGCGTCCAGGGAGGAAGGCACCCACGGAAGCTCGGTCGGGTCCTTGCCGAGGTCCACGAGCCGGCGGGTGATCCACCGCCGCACCGGCCCGACCCCCATGGGGGCGGGGGCGAGCTGGGGCAGCGGATCGAAGGCCGCGGCCAGGAAGTCGTCGGCCGGCGCGCCGAGCTTGTCGCGGGCGTCGGCCAGGTAGCGGTCCCGATCCCGCGACCGGATGGTGTCGATCTTGTTGACCACCGCCAACACGGGACGCCCGGTGGCCACGCAGATCCGGTAGTCGGCCAGCTCCCGAGCCTGCACCCCTCCCTGGGCGTTGACGAGGTAGACGAAGACATCGATGTGGTGGAGCACCTGCCGCGCCTCCTCGGTCACCGACTCGGTGACATCCCCCAGGCCCGGGGTGTTGACGACGAACAGGGCCCGCGCCGCGTCGAGCTGCTGGATGCTGACGGTCCGGGTGGACCCGGCCACCGGGTGGACGTTGCCGGTGTCGATGCCGAAGATGGCCCGGATGGCGGCGTCCTTGCCCGACGAGGGCGACCCCACCACCCCGACGGTGACCCGGTGCCGGACCACCTGCCGCAGCCGGGCGACCTCGAGCACGGCCGGCAGCAGTCGCCGGTCCTTGGGGCGCCCCAGCCACCAGAGGCTGGCCACCCCGGTCAGCGGCACGAGGACCGGCAGGAACAGCGGGGCCAGGCGCAGGGCCCCGCCGGCCACCGCGAGGCCGGCCCCCCGGCCCGCCGGCGATCGCTCCACCGCCGGCAGCGAGGCGTCGCGATCGATCCGCAGCGTCGCCGTCGGCGCCCCGGCCCCCTCGAAGACGGCGACCAGCGCGTCGAGCTGCTCGGGGGGGAGCGAGCCGCGGGCCTTGTCCAGCCAGGCGCGGATGATGGTCAGCTCGGTGCGCTCCAGGGTCGGCTGGGCCACCGTGCCCAGGCGCTCGGCCAGCGCCCGCAGCACCGCCGGGTAGGCGGGTCCCTCTCCCCGCCGCCGCACGATGTTGGCCAGCTCGTGTCCCCCGGCCCGGCGCAGGGTGGCGGCGATGATGCGGGCCAGCGCGTCCGTGCCCACCCCCTCGGGGTTGACCCGCAGCACCTCGGCCAGGGACAGCAGCTCGTCGCGGTGGCAGCGCCGCAGCAGCTCGTCGAGGGTCAGCTCCTGGCGCGCCCGGTAGACGTCGACCGACCAGTCGTCCACCGGGCCGGGGGAAGGCTCCGGACGGCGCTCGCTCACCCGCCCTCCTGCCGGTACCGGGTGGCCTCGGCGTCGAAGACCGCCCGCAGCTCGGGCCCGGTCATCCGGAGGTTGCGGCCCATGTAGGCCACCGCGGCCTTGCCCACCCCGTAGGTCGTCGCGCCGGCGATGGTCGCGCCCAGGCTGCTGGCCGCCAGCTCGGCCACCGCGCCGCCCGGCACCCACCCGGCGGTCTTCAGCGCCGTCAACGCCCAGCGGACGAACCCCTTGCTGGTCCCGGCCAGGGCCTCGGCGATGATGAACATGGCGATGTCCTTGTCCAGGCGCACCCCGTGGACGGCGGCGATGTCGGTGATGAGCCGCACCTGCACCGCAGTCACCGCCGCCATGTCCGCGCCCGGCACCGGGATGGCCCCGGCCATGGCCGCCCGCCGGGCCGCGGCCCGGATGATCGCCTCGCAGGCTGCGGCCTTGTTGCGGAGCTGCTTGGCGAACAGCAGGGCCTTGCCGTCCTCCTCCAGCCGGTCGTGGATCCAGGCGATGACCTCCGGGACCCCGATGGGCCCGTCGGCCAGCGCCGGCAGCGGGTCGAAGGCCGTCACCACCGCATCCTCCGCCTCGACGCCGAGCTGCACCAGGGTGGTGCGGACGAAGCTGTCCCGCTGGTGGGGACGGATGAGATCGATCTTGTTGATGCAGACCAGCACCGGCCGCCCCAGGGCCCGAATGGCGTCGAGGTCCCGCCGCTCGTCGATGGTCGCCCCGCCGTCGGCATTGAGGATGTAGACGGCCACGTCGAGCTGGTCGAGGACCCCGCGTGCCCGGGCATCGACGTCGGCCCGCAGGTCGCCGAAGCCCGGCGCGTTGACGACCAGGACCTGCCCGGCGGCGTCCATGGGCGCCACCCGGAGGTGCTCGGTGGAGCCGGGGATCGGGTCGATCTCGCCGAAGTCGATGCCGAACAGGGCCCGGATGGCGGCGTCCTTGCCGGCCGAGGCGCTGCCGAGGAAGGCCACCACGAGGCGCTGGGACAGCGCCCGCTGCGACGCCGC
>RFKJ01000155.1 GCA_003694325.1 Deltaproteobacteria bacterium | reverse complement strand
TCATCGAGGAGGGGCTGCGCCGGTTCCCCGACGACCCCGACCTCCGGTTCAACCGGGCCGCCCTGCGGGCCCGCCTGGGCGACCTGGATGGCGCCGCCGCCGACCTCCACGCCCTGATCGGGGCCGGGCTGGTGTCTCCCGAGGAGGCGGCCGCCGACCCCGACCTCGTCCTCCTCCGCGGCCGCCCCGACCTCGCCGCCCTGGTGCCCGGTCCGGTGCTGGCGGTGGACCTGCACGGCGAGGAGGGCAGCGTCCTGCTGGGCGAGGAGTACCGGGCCGAGCTCTACCTGGACATGCCCGCCGACCGCTCCGATCTCGCCGTCCGGTCCCTGGGCGAGCCGACCGGGTTGCTCCGCCGGCAGCGGGTGGTCGAGGACCACCTGTCCCGCGGCTCGGTCCGGATCCAGGCCCGCATCGCGATCACCTGGCGCGCCGTCGCCGCGGGCCGGGCCGAGGCGGGGCCCTGGCTGTTCACCGCCGGGGGGGTCAGCGCGCTCACCGACCGGATGCCGGTCGAGGTCGTGGCCGTGGGGGAGCTTCCGGCCGCCCAAGAGTCCCCGGGGCGCGAGGATCTCGTCGTCCCCTCGGCCGTGGTGGGCGATCGGCTGCCGCCCTGGGCGGGCCCGATCGATGGACGCCTCGGCGTCCTGGTGCGCCCCGACGACGTCGCCGAGGTGACCGGTGCCGAGGGGGTGCCCCTGTCGGCCGAGGAGCAATGGGAGCTGCGGCGGAGCGGACAGACCGAGTGGGTGGTCCGCCTCTACGACGCGCCGCAGGAGGCGTGGATCCGGGTCCGCCGCGGCGACGTGGTCGTGCTGGAGCAGCAGGGGGCGCGCGATCCGGAGGGCCGGGACCGCGGGCCGGCCGGGAAGGCGGGGAGGTGAGGCGGTGGAGGTCCGCGCCCGATCCCGTCAGCCGCCCTTCTTGCCGCCCTCGCCGTCGCAGAGCGGGTCGCACCCGTAGACACCGCCGTAGCCGTTGTCGACCCCGGTGTAGTCGCAGATGCTGAACACGGGATCGTTCTCGCAGACCATCCCGTAGCCGGCGTTGTCGTAGGACGTGACCGTCTTCAGCGCCGCGTTGCCGCCGTCGAGCTGGATGCCGTGGCTGCCGCTGTCGCTGACGTTCAGCGAGTCGAGCTGCACGTCGAAGTCCAGGGCGTACAGGCCGACCACCCCGCTGCTGCTGATGGAGCTGCGGGAGAACGTCGCCTCGGCCGGGGCCGACGAGCTGTTCTCCAGCACCACGCCGGCCACCCCGCTGCCGTGGATGCTGGTGCCGCTGACCGCCAGCGAGGCCGACGAGCTGCCGCCGGCCACGCCGACCAGCGCGTAGCGGTCGACGCTGTCGAGGCTCGATCCGGTCAGGGTCAGGGAGGCATCCTCGTCGGTCCCGTCGAGGGTGAGCCCGTCGAGGTCGTCGGCGCTGCCGACGATGGACAGGTCCAGGCCCTCGATCTCGGCGGTCCCCCCGTACAGGTACACCCCCCAGGCGGTGGCGTGGTCGATGGTCAGCGAGTCGGCGGTCAACCGGCAGGACTGCGCGTACAGCGCCGGCCCGTAGGACGAGAAGAAGCCTTCGTCGGTCAACACCTCGTCGGTGTACACCTCGAAGCGCTCGGTGAGGGTCCCCCCGCTGCGGATGGTCGCGTCGGCGAGGGACAGGTCGGCCTCGTAGCAGATCACCGGGTACGAACCGAAGCCCTCGACCGTCAGGCCGTCGACCTGGACGGTGGACCCGGGGCCCGCGTAGACGGTGGCGCCCTGGTAGTCGGTGAAGCGGTTGTCGGTGAGGATGGCGGTGCTGGTGCCGTAGGTGCTGTCGCTGTAGACCTCGATGCCGTTGGTCCCGCCGGTGAACAGGTTGCCGTCGATGGTGGCAGACCCGCCGAAGTACTGCTGGATGTCGGTCCCCGCAAAGGTGTAGTAGTCATAGCGGGTGACCGTCCCGGTGGTGTCGTCGACGTACTCGCTGCTCCAGTCGAAGACCTCGCGGCCGTTGTCGTGGAAGACGTTGGACCGGATGTCGAGGGCGGTGGCCTGGTAGCTGACGATGCTGGCCCCGAAGGAGTCGCCGCCGGCGCCCGAGAAGTCGCTGTCGACCACCGTGCCGGCACTGCCGAAGACCATGATGCCGGCACAGGTCGTGTCGGAGATCGCGGCCTCGGCCACCGCCACGTCGCTGTAGACCCCGGAGATCCCGTAGCCCTCGCCGTCGGAGATGCTCCCACCCCACCAGTCCAGGCTGCCCTCGACGACGACGACCCCGACGTCCCGGTCCACGTAGCCGCAGCGCTGGGACGGGTCCTCCTCCAGCGCGGTGATCCGCTCGACGGTCACGTTGGTGGCGGTGACGTCGAGCCCGTAGACATAGGCGCCGAACTGCCCGAGGTCGGTGAGCTGCACACTGTCGAGGACGGCGGTTCCCCCCTCGGACCAGCTCGCCAGGATCCCCACGCCGCCGTAGCCGGTGACGCTGCTGTGGGAGACCGTCACGTCGGGGGAGACCAGGAACAGGCCGGCGCCGATGTAGGGCTGCTCGCCCCACAGGTCCGGGTCGACGTCATCCACGACGCCGGGGGTGCCGGTGACGGTGGTGTCCTGCACGACCACCGGGCCGGCGGATGCGTAGGCGTAGACCCCGGCCCACCGGGCGTCGGTGACGGTCAGCCCGGTGGCCTCCAGGCTGGCGTCGTTGGCGTAGACGCCGAGGGTGGCGTCCCGGATCTCGTCCCCCGCCAGGGTCAGCGCGCCGTCGGCGCCGTAGATCCCCCAGGCCAGCACGTCCTCGATCCGGTTGGCCGACGTCGTCAACGTGCCGTCGTCGACGGCGATCCCGATACCGTCCTGGCTGCTGCCCCCGGTGCCGGAGATCCCGGACACCAGGCTGTTGCTCACCGACACGCTGGCACCGCCGCGGGCCCGGATCCCGTAGCCCGACAGGCCCGCCAGGTTGGCGCCGGTGATCGTCGCCGAACCTCCGCTGATCCGGACACCGCCGTCGTCGGCGCCGGTCACCGACAGCCCGCTGAGCGTCAGCGACTCGGCGTCGCTGGCGCGCACCCCCCAGCCGGCCGCCGCGGTGATGGAGACGTCGATGAGCTGCACCCCCGTCGCCTCTTCGTTGTTGAATGAGTCGGCGACCGCCGAGATCTCCACCTCCTGGACGACCACGTCGTCGCCAGTGATGACGAGCCCGTTGTCGTCGTCGGAGACGATCCGGATCCCGGGCCCGCCCCGGATGGTGAGCGCATGGTCGATGCGCACCGGACCGGTGAGCGGATCCGTGCAGCCGGACAGGTCCAGCTCGGTTCCCGGTTCGGCGTAGTTGACGGCGTCCTGCAGCACGCGGAACCCGGCCACGCCGTCGACGAGGATGCAGCCGCCATCCCCGAAGCCCGCCGTGGTCCCGGTG
>RFKJ01000154.1 GCA_003694325.1 Deltaproteobacteria bacterium | reverse complement strand
TCGTGGCGGCGGCCGTCGCCTTCCCGCCGGGCCGGCGGTGGGTCCGGGTCGCCGCCGTCACCCCGCTGCTCGCCGGCCTGGCCATCGCCTCCGCCTTCGGCGACCGCCTGGAGCCGCGCTACCTCGCTTCGGCCGTGGTCATCGCCCTGCCCTTCGTCGGCCGGCTGCTCCCCGGCCGACTGCTGCCGGTCGCGGTCACCGCCCTGCTCTGGCCGACCACCGCGGTGGTGACCCAGGTCGCCGCCGAGCGGGCGCGGCGGGACCCCCTGGCGGGTGTCCCGGCCTGGCCGGTCGTCGAGGTCCCGGCCGTCGACGCCGCGGCCCTGTTCGACGAGTCCAGCACCGACGGGGCCACCGCCCTGCGCAACCAGGCCTTCGAGCTGGCGGCGTCGCTGCCGCCGGGGGCCACCGTCACCGTGCGCCGCCGCCCCCATGGTCGCGAGGGTGAGCTGGTGTGGCCGCTGCGCACCCTGCGCCCCGACGTCCACGTCGTGCGGGTGGACGGTGACGATCCGGCGGGCCTGTGAGGGCCGCGACCTCGGCGAGATGTCGATGACCGCGAAGGGACGGGTCGCGGCGGTCGTGCTGGTCGGGCTGCTGCTGCGCCTGCTCCGCCTGCCTCCTCGCTGGTCGGTCACCGCCTGGCTCTACGCCGCCTACCCGGCGGACACCGTCCAGGCCCTGCGGGACGGGCGGCTGGGAGATGCGCTGACCACCATGACCGGGCTGCATCCCCCGCTGTGGCCGCTGCTGCACGCCATCAGCGAGCTGCTCGCCCCGGTGCCGCTGATCTGGCTGCTCACCTCGGTGCTGGCATCCACTCTCGCGGTGTTCGCCATCGCCCGGGTCTCCCCCTTGGCGGGCCTGCTCCTGGCGGTGAGCCCCCTGCAGCTCGCCTACGCCGCCGAGGTCAACGACTACCCGCTGGCGGTCGCCCTGGTGTCGGCGGCGCTGGCGCTGCGGGCGACGGGGCGTGGCGGCATCGCCCTCGGGATCGTCGGCGCCCTCGCCGCGTGGACCCACGCCCTCGCCGGGCTCGCGGTGGGCCTCGTCGTCCTCACCCTGCCGGGGCGCCAGGCGATCCGGGGGCTCGGCATCATGGCGGCGGGCGTGGTGCCCCTGGTCCCGGGGGGCCGGGCCCTGCTGGCCGACCCCGGCAGCTTCCGGCAGCCGCCGTTCAAGCCCGCCCTGGTGCTCGGCGACCTGGGCAGCCGGTTCGGGTGGATCTGGCTGTGCCTGATCCCCGCGGCGGTGGCGAGCCGTCGATGTCGGTGGGCGTGGGTTCCCCTCGTCGGGACCTCCTGCGCCATCGCGGCCCTGATCGCGGCCCGCATCGCCGCCCCCCACCAGTTCCCCTACTGGCTGCTCGTCGAGCCCTTTCTCGTCGTGCTGGCCGCCCGGCGCTGGCGAGCGCTCAGCGGGGGGGTGATCCTGGTCCACCTGGGGGTCGCCGTCATCGGCGGCCTGCGCGGGGTGCAGCAGCCGCCGGGAGAGCGGGGCATCGACCGGGCGATGGCGGCCCTGCAGGTGCCGTGGACCTGCGTCGGGGAACCGTCGCCGGCGTGCTCGGGAGACGCGCTGTTCCTGCTGTTCCCGCGGGTGGCCGACGACGACGACAAGCGCCCCACCACCCCGTCGCTCTGGCGGTTGCGGCCCTGGTGGTCGATGCCCGCCGTTCGTCCCTACGACTTCGACTGGGGAGACCACCGCCACGGCCAGCCGCGGCTGGTCCCCCTGCCCACGGGCCGCCACGTCGTCTACGTCGACGACTACCCGCGGGACGAGCTGGCGGCGGCGCTGGCCGCCCATCCCCGGCTGTGGATCGTCGTCCCCTCCTCGTCCCCGGATCGGCCGCTGGCCCGGCACGTCGCCGAGCTGACCGGGCGGGTGGGGACCGCGGTGGGCGGGGACCTCGTGTTTCCGCCGTGAAGGGGTGGCGGACCGACCGGTGGATCCGAGGTCCGGCCCGCCCCCGCGCGGGCGCCCCCTACAGCGGGTGCAGTTCGGGCCTGCCCCCCTGGCAGCTCGCCCGTGGCAGGTAGGTCTGGAAGTCGAAGTCGGGGCTGTTGGCCGGGTCGTGGCAGCCGCGGCAGCGCTCCTCGGTGATCGGCTGCGCCTGGATGGCGGGGTTGTCGGGGTGGCCGGCCATGGGCCCGTGGCAGGCCTCGCACTGGACTGCCTTGAAGCTGGCGAGGGTGGAGGGGGTGATCTCGCCGAGGCCCCCGGGCTCGCCGAAGCCGGTGGTGTGGCACGGCAGGCACTCGGCGTTGCCGGTGGCGTCGCGCAGCACCAGGGACTGCCAGGATGCCTGCGCGTGGTCGGTGAAGCTCCACCGGGCGAACTCGTCGAGGTGGCAGGTGGTGCAGGCCGCGGCGGTGGCGTAGGTCGGCGTCGACGGCGGGGGAGGCTCGGCAGCCCGACGGGCGGCCTCGTCGAGCACCTCCCGCTTGAACTGCTCCAGGCGTGCGTCGACGGTGGCCTCGCCGTCGAGGTCCTCGGCGAGGGGGCGGGTCTCGAGCCAGGCCAGGTTCCGACCGGCGGCGGCGGCGGCGAGGTCGGCCTCGGCCGCGGCGAGCGCCTCCCGGGCCCGTTCATCCTCGGCGGCCTTGTTGCGGAGCTTGCGGAGGTTGTACAGGCGGTCCCTGGGCAGGCGCAGCTCCAGCGGCTGGCTGGCGACGCTGCCCAGCAGCATGGGCATCACCTGCAGGTAGCGGCCACGGGCCGGGGTCTCGACGATGAGGACGTCATCGATGACCCGAGGCTCGTCGTAGCCGCCGCCGGTGGTGGTGAACAGCGCGGCGAAGCCATCGACCTCCTCGGCGACCCGGTCGGCGTCGTCGTCGGCGACGTTGCCGAGCCCGACGACCAGGTCGAGGTCATCGGGCAGCTCGGCGAGCGCCTCCCGTGCGGCCTCGACCGGATCGCGCACCTGCACCAGGCCGGTGGAGTCCGGGGTGGTGGGGGCCGCGGACAGGCCGACGACGCCGATGCGCAGCCCGTCGGCCTCGACGATGGTGCTCGCCGGAAACAGCCGTCGCCCGTCGGCGGCCGACCAGGTGGCGCTGACCGCCTGGGGCCGGCGGCGGGCCGCCATCTGCTCGGGCGACATGGCGAGGAGGTCGCTGGGCCCGGGCACCCAGGCCTGGACCCCGACCTGGGCCGTCAGGTCGAGGACCGCCGCGGCCCGCTCGCCGAGGTCCTCGCGGACCGTGGAGATCCCGCGGGTCAACAGCTCCCCGGCGTCGAGCTGGACCAGCGGTCCGTCGGGGGGCAGGCTCTCGAGGAGCCGCTCGCGTCGGGCGAACCCGCCGTAGGGCAGGGTCGGACAGCCGCAGGGCTCGATCTCGCCGCGGACCTCCCCGCTCAGGGCCACCTGCAACCAGCGCAGGGGACGGACCGGACCGGGGGGCACGCCGTCGGCTGCGGTCGAGACCGCCTCGGGCAGCGGCGGCAGCGTCGTCGTGATCGACGGGGGGGGATCGGAACAGGCCGCCAACCCGACGGCGCCCACCAGCAGGGCCAGGGTCGCGGAACCTGTCAAGGCTGTGTCGGATCGAGGCTTGGGCATTGATCGGCTATCCTATCCGGGGACATCGTGAGACGAGTCGTGGAGGGCTGCCGCACGGGACTGCCCCGTCGACGTCGCGGTGTCCTCAACCCCCTGGAGTCTCGATGTTTCCGCTGCTCGTCCTCGGCCTTCCGGCATTCGCCTTCGCTCCGGGAGCCACGACGTTCACCGAACGGGCTCCCGTGCGGCGGGTTCCCTTCCACCTGGACCGCCAGCGGGCCCTGATCCAGCAGGAGGGGTGGCAGCGGTTCACCCGCGACGAGGGCGCCGGCTG
>RFKJ01000153.1 GCA_003694325.1 Deltaproteobacteria bacterium | reverse complement strand
CCCCCTCACCCGTCACGACTCCGCCAACCCCCTGCTGTCCGCGCTGTCGGAGCTGCAGGACGTCGAGAGCTACAAGGAGCTGCACTGGGAAGGCAGCTTCGCCGACTACCTCGACATCGTGATGGAGGACCCGCGGGTCTGCCGCAACGCCTACCAGCGTCTCTACGACCTGATCGCCCACTTCGGCACCGAGACCTACACCGAGTTCAAGAAGGACATCGTCCGGTACAAGTTCTTCGACGATCCCTTCGACGACGGCAAGGACGCCGTGTTCGGCCTCGACATCCACCTCGAGAAGCTGGTCCGCGTCCTCAAGTCGGCCGCCCTGGGCTACGGCACCGAGCGGCGGGTGATCCTGCTGCACGGGCCGGTGGGCTCGGCCAAGAGCACCATCGTCCGCCTGCTCAAGAAGGGCCTGGAGTGGTACAGCCGCCAGCCCGAGGGCCGGCTCTACACGTTCTCCTGGCACATGCCCGACGGCGAGGTGATCGACAGCCCGCTCAACGAGGACCCGCTCAAGCTCGTGCCCCTGGAGATGCGCGATGCGCTGCTGGCGCGGATCAACGCCACCGGCAGGGGCACCTACCCCGTCGCCCTCGAAGGGGACATGGACCCCGTCAGCCGATTCCTGTTCCGTCGCAGCATGGCGGAGTGCGACGGCGACATCACCCGGGTGCTGGAGCGGATCCGCGTCCGCCGGCTGATCCTCTCCGAGCGGGACCGCGTCGGGATCGGCACCTTCCAGCCCAAGGACGAGAAGAACCAGGACAGCACCGAGCTGACCGGCGACATCAACTACCGCAAGATCGCCGAGTACGGCAGCGACTCCGACCCCCGGGCGTTCAACTTCGACGGCGAGTTCTGCGTCGCCAACCGCGGCATCATCGAGTTCGTCGAGATGCTCAAGCTCGACGTGGCCTTCCTCTACGACCTCCTCGGCGCCAGCCAGGAGCACGTCATCAAGCCCAAGAAGTTCGCCCAGACCGCCATCGACGAGGTGATCATCGGGCACACCAACGAACCGGAGTACCGCAAGCTCCAGAACAACGAGTTCATGGAGGCGCTGCGCGACCGGACCATCAAGATCGACGTGCCCTACATCACCAAGTGGAAGGAGGAGGCCCGCATCTACCACAAGGACTTCAACCGACGCCGGGTCAAGGCCCACATCGCCCCGCACACCCTGGAGATGGCGGCCATGTGGGCGGTCCTCACCCGCCTGGAGGAGCCCAAGAAGCACAACCTCACCCTGGTGCAGAAGCTCAAGCTGTACGACGGCAAGACGCTGCCCGGGTACACCGAGGACAACGTCAAGGAGCTGCGCAAGGCCGCCCGCCGCGAGGGCCTGTCGGGGATCAGCCCCCGCTACGTCCAGGACAAGATCAGCAACGCCCTCGTGCGGGAGGCCGACGCCCGGTACATCAACCCGTTCATGGTGCTCAACGAGCTGGAGAGCGGGCTGGACAACCACTCCCTCATCAGCGACGACGAGCTGAAGAAGCACTACCGGGACCTGCTGGGCATGGTCAAGAAGGAGTACGAGGACATCGTCAAGAACGAGGTCCAGAAGGCCATCGCCGCCGACGAGGAGGCCATCGCCCGCCTCTGCGCCAACTACATCGACAACGTCAAGGCCTACTGCGTCAAGGAGAAGGTCCGCAACGCCTACACCGGCGAGTACGAGGAGCCGGATGAGCGCCTCATGCGCAGCGTCGAGGAGAAGATCGACATCGCCGAGGCGCGCAAGGACGACTTCCGGCGGGAGCTGATGAACTACATCGGCGCCCTGGCCATCGACGGCAAGCAGTTCGACTTCCGGCAGAACGAGCGGCTGTACAAGGCCCTCGAGCTGAAACTGTTCGAGGACCAGCGCGACAGCATCAAGCTCACCAGCCTGGTCAGCCGGGTCGTCGACAAGGACACCCAGGCCAAGATCGACGTGGTCAAGCAGCGCCTCATCGACCGCTTCGGCTACGACGAACAGTCCGCGACCGACGTGCTCAACTTCGTGGCGAGCATCTTCGCCCGCGGTGATGCCCGCAACGCCGGCTGATCCGCGCCGCCGCACCAGAAGGAACCGTGCCCCTCAACATCGAAAACGACGTCCATCGCTTCAAGCAGATCGTCCGCGGGCGGGTGCGCAAGGACCTGCGCCGGTTCATGTCCTCCGGCGAGATGATCGGCCGGCAGGGCGGCCGGACGGTCAGCATCCCCCTGCCCCAGATCGGGATCCCCCGCTTCCGCTACGGCGACAACAGCGGCGGGGTGGGCCAGGGCGACGGCCAGCCGGGCGACCCCGTGGGCGGGCAGCCCGGCGAGGGGGGCGGCCAGGCCGGAGACCAGCCCGGTGAACACGTCATCGAGGTCGACGTCACCCTCGAGGAGCTGGCCGAGATCATGGGCGAGGAGCTGGAGCTGCCGCGCATCGAGCCCAAGGGCCGCAAGCACCTGTCCAGCGACAAGGACCGCTACACCGGCATCAGCCGGGTCGGCCCCGAGGGGCTCCGCCACACCCGCCGGACCTTCCGCGAAGCGCTCAAGCGCCAGATCGCCAGCGGGTCCTGGGACCCGGCCCGGCCGCGGATCGTGCCCATCCGGGACGACAAGCGCTACCGCACCTGGAAGACGAAGAACGAGCCCCAGTCGGCGGCCGTCATCATCTACATGATGGACGTCAGCGGCTCCATGGGGCGCGAACAGAAGGAGATCGTGCGGCTGGAGGCATTCTGGATCGACACCTGGCTGCAGCACAACTACGACAACGTCGACAGCCGGTTCATCATCCACGACGCCGCCGCCCGCGAGGTCGACCGGGACACTTTCTTCTCGACCCGCGAGTCGGGCGGCACCTTGATCAGCAGCGCCTACAAGCTGTGCGGGGAGATCATCGAGAGCGACTACCCGCCCGATGAGTGGAACATCTACCCCTTCCACTTCAGCGACGGGGACAACTGGTCGAAGGCCGACACCGCCCGGTGCCTGGAGATGCTCCGCGACCAGCTCGTGCCGGCGGTCAACCAGTTCAGCTACGCCCAGGTCGACAGCGACTACGGCAGCGGGCAGTTCTACGAGGACCTGCAGGCGGCCTTCGCCGACGATGAGCGGGTGACCCTGTCCCGGGTCCCCGACCGCGACCACATCATGGACTCCATCAAGGAGCTGCTGGGCAAGGGGAGGTAGCCCGATGGCCCACGAATCCTATTTCTTCCGGGCGCGCCGAGGTCTTCCGCAGGAGCTGGTGGAGGCCCAGCAGCGGATCGAGGAGATCGCCCGCGGCTACGGCCTGGAGTTCTGCGAGACCGTCTTCGAGATGTGCGACTGGGAGGAGATCAACATGCTCGCCGCGTACGGAGGCTTCCCGACGCGGTACCCGCACTGGCGGTGGGGCATGGAGTACATCCAGATGGACAAGGGCTACGAGTACGGGCTCCAGAAGATCTACGAGATGGTGATCAACACGGTCCCGGCGTATGCCTACCTCCTCGACAACAACACGATGATGGACCAGAAGCTGGTGATGGCCCACGTCTACGGCCACGTCGACTTCTTCACCAACAACGCCTGGTTCGCCCACACCAACCGGCGGATGCTCGACCAGATGGCCAACCACGCCAGCCGGGTGCGCCGCCACATCGACGCCGAGGGGCAGGACACCGTCGAGACCTTCATCGACATGTGCCTGTCCATCGACAACCTCATCGATCCCCACTCCCCCCACATCAAGCGGGAGCGGTCGGAGGATGCGCGGCGGCGGGAGGTGGCGCGACGGGGGGACGGCGTGTCCAAGCTGCCGGCCCGCCACTACATGGATCGGTACATCAACCCGCCCGAGTTCCTCGAACAGCAGCGCCAGCGCCACGTCGAGCGCCTCCACCAGCTCCAGCGGTTCCCGGCCGAGCCGGTCCGCGACGTGCTGGGGTTCATCCTGCGCCACGGCCGCATGAAGACCTGGCAGTCCGACATCCTGTCGATCATCCGGGACGAGGCCTACTACTTCGCGCCCCAGGCCCAGACCAAGGTCATGAACGAGGGATGGGCCAGCTACTGGCACACCACCATGATGACCCGGGACATCCTCACCGACGCCGAGGTCATCGACTACGCCGACCACCACAGCGGCACCGTGGCCATGAGCCCGGGCCGGTTCAACCCCTACAAGGTCGGGCTGGAGCTGTACCGGGACATCGAGCGGCGGTGGAACCGGGGCCAGTTCGGCAAAGAATGGGTCGACTGCGACGACATCGCCGTCAAGCGGGACTGGGACACCGGGGCCGGGCTGGGTCGGGAGAAGCTGTTCGAGGTGCGGCGGACCCACAACGACGTCACCTTCATCGACGAGTTCCTGACCGAGGACTTCGTCCGCGAGAACGGCCTGTTCACCTACGAATACGACAAGGTCGCCGGCCACTGGGTCATCGACAGCCGCGAGTTCAAGGACGTCAAGGAGAAGCTGCTGTTCATGCTGTCCACCCGCGGCAACCCGCGGATCGCGGTGACCGACGGCAACCACGCCAACCGCGGCGAGCTGGAGCTGACCCACGAACACGAGGGCGCCGACCTCAAGCTCGACTGGGCCGAGCTGACCATGGCCAACATCGCCCACATGTGGGGGCGGGCGGTCCACCTGCGCACCGTCGTGGATGAACGCCCGACGATCCTCCACCACGACGGCAGCCACTTCGAGGTGGAGAAGCCCCCCCGCCCCCGGCCCCCCAGGGGAGGGTCCCGGTG